>NZ_JBHWBS010000159.1:4550-6944 GCF_042735655.1 Streptomyces sp. NPDC059567
CTCCTGCGATGAGGGGGAGGCATCCGGCTTCTCACCGCCAGTGCCCGGCCTCGACCGGCCGGACCGCTCTCAGTCGAGCGTCAGCACCAGCCGGTGCCGTCGTACTTGTGCGAACGGCCGTTGTCGTTCTGCGAGGAGCCGCCCTGGTGGAGCTCGTAGCCCGGGTTGAAGCAGGTGTTCACGGTGCGGTAGTCGCTGAGGGCGTACACCTTCACCGTCACGCTCCACCGGTTCCGCCAGGAGCTGTCCTTGTCGTAGATCTCCGGCTGACCGGAGCCCCAGTTGGAGTCCGCGATGTTGAAGCGGTACATCGGGTACGACTGGCTGAAGCTGCTCGCCTGATAGACACAGAAGTTGCCGTCGTAGCAGTTCCGGTCGACAGCCTGGGCGGGAGCCGAGGCGACCATCGTCATACCGGCCGCGGCGGCGGTGCCGAGAACGGCGGCCATGACTCTGCGCTTGACCATGTGCTCTTCCTTTCACGTGCCAGTGAGTGGGAAAAACGGGTCTTGCCGGTCGAGGAAGCTAGCACAGCGATGGAGAGCCTCGGACGGAACTTTTTGCTCCACGGGACGAGTTCGGGCCAGCGTCCATGAAACGTGGCCGAAATATTGCAGCGGAATGGAATGATTCCGCTCGTGATGAATGCGTGAGTGCCTCCATCGTCTTCGCGCGCAGCCAGTGGGAATCGCGGACAGGCGGGTGGTGCGTGGGAGTGGAGTGGCGAATTCCAACTCCGGTCAATGTGACCCGCATCACACTCCCTTGATCCTCTTTCCGGGTTTCCCCATCCGTGCGGGTTTGACCGGTGATTCCGTCGGCCGTGTCCTCTCTGGTCTAATGGGTTGCTCTTTTGTCGGCGGCTGCTAGGTGGGGGCGCGGTGTTGGATGTACAGAACGGGGCGGCGGCGGAGACGTCCGCCCCGGAGACCGGCGCCGGGCCGCCCGAGGACGGTCCTTCCGCGGTGCCCCTGCGGCCGTACGTCCTCGTGGCGGGCGTGCTCTGCGCGCTGTACTTCCTCTACTCCTGGGTGCAGTACGAGCAGTTCCGTACGCCTTCCTGGGACCTGGGGATCTTCAACCAGTCCGTCAGGGCCTACGCCGAGTTCCGGGCGCCCGTCGTCGACATCAAGGGCCCCGGCTTCCTCATACTCGGGGACCACTTCAGTCCGGTCACCGCACTCCTCGCGCCCCTGTACTGGATCTGGTCCTCCCCGCTCACCCTCCTCTTCGCGCAGGCCGCGCTCTTCGCCGCCTCCGCCGTCGTCGTCGGCCGCACCGCGCAGCAGGTGCTCGGGAGCCGTGCGGCCGGCCTCGGCCTCACCGTGGCCTACGGCCTGTCGTGGGGCCTCCAGGAAGCGGTCAAGTCCGACTTCCACGAGATCGCCTTCGCCGTCCCGCTCCTCGCGCTGACCTGCCGGGCCCTGCTCCTGGGGCGCTGGACCGCCGCCGTCGCCTGGTCCGCCCCCCTCGTCCTCGTCAAGGAGGACATGGGGCTCACCGTCGCCATGGTCGGCGCGGTCCTCTTCGTACGGGGGCAGAAGCGTCTCGGCGCCGCCGTGGCCGCGTTCGGCACCGCCTTCTTCGCCCTGACGGTCCTGGTCCTGATCCCCGCGGCGAGCCGGGTCGGCCAGTACGACTACTGGGCCAAGATCGAGAAGTCGAGCGAGGGGGCCGACGTCTCCTTCGCGCACGCCCTGCTCTCGTCGCTCGGCTCCGACGTGAAGTGGGAGATGCTCTTCTTCCTCGTCGGCATCACCGGCTTCCTCGCCCTGCGCTCCCCGCTGATGCTGCTCGTGCTGCCGACGCTCGGCTGGCGCTTCCTCTCCCAGGACCCGAACCACTGGGGGATGATCTGGCACTACAGCGCCATCCTGATGCCGGTCGTCTTCCTCGCGCTCGTCGACGCCGTCCGGGCCGTCCGGACCTCGCCGCGCGGCTGGCTCGTCGCGTACGGGAAGGTCGCCGTCCCCGTCGTCACGGCCGTCTCGATCGTGATCGCCCTGGACCTCCCGCTGCGGGAGCTGCTCCGCTCGGAGACGTACGCCACGGACCCCCGGACGCTGGACGCGAGGCGTGCGGTCGACGCGGTGCCGGAGGGGGCGAGCGTGGAGACCAACGTGACGCTGATGGCCCACCTCACCGCGGACCGCACCGTCTACTGGGTGGGCGGGGCGAAGGGCGTCAGCCCCGACTACCTCGCCCTCGACCTCGACTCGGGCTGGTCGCAGCCGGTGACGGACCCGGTCCAGCTGGCGGCGTCGCTGCATCCGGAGGCGCGGTACGAGGTGTCGACGCGGGCGGGCCAGTTCGCGGTGCTTCGCCGCGTGTGACGTGTACGTACGCGAAGGGGGGCGGGGGGGGGGGGGGGACCCCCCCCCCCCCCCCCCCCCC
>NZ_JBHWBS010000159.1:6954-9410 GCF_042735655.1 Streptomyces sp. NPDC059567
ATAAAACACCCCCCAAAGCGGGGGGCGGCGTCTTTTTTTTAAACCCCCCGGGTTGTCCGGTTCACCCCCGCCCGGGGCCCGGGTTCCTGGTGGAACCGGGCCCCTTCGCGTGAGTGGATCAGTACTGGTTGCGCGGGCGGTTGAACCACGCGGACGCCTGCGAGTTCACCATCGACGCGAGGATGATGCCGCCGAGGGCGAGGCTGATGATGCCGCCGGGGACGCCGGTGGCCTCGCCGGAGGCGAAGTTGCCGAGTCCGCCGATGAGCATCAGCGAGGCGTAGATGATCGTGATGACGCGGATCGCGGTGCCGCCGGTGGCGAACTTCACTCCGAGGAAGATCCCCAGGCCGGCGAAGGCCAGCAGGAGGGCGACGACGGCGAAGCCCAGGCCGGCCAGGCCGGTCGCGGCGTCCGAGTCGACCGCGCTGGAGGCCGCCGCGACGCCGATGCCGGCGATGATCCCGATGATGATCTGCAGGCCCGACAGGACGAACAGGATCACCCGGGCCGCGGTCATCAGGCCGGGCATCTTCTGCGGACCCTGCGGGTAACCGCCCACGCCGTACGGCTGGACCGGCGGAGCCTGCGGGTACCCGTACTGCTGCGGGGGCACGCCCTGCGGAGCCTGCTGCGGGTAGCCGTATCCGGGCTGCTGGCCCTGCGGCTGGCCGTATCCCGGCTGCTGGCCCTGCGGCTGGCCGTAGGGGTTGTTCGGATCGCCGAAGCTCATCGCGGGTTTCCTCCGTGGGTTGTGCGGGGACGACGCGGCCCGCGCGGAGGTACTTCTCACAGCTTATGAGTGATTTGCCCCCCGGCACTGCACGCGGCACTGCGCGGTCATCGTCGTCGCAGCATCGACTTTTTGTCCAGTCGGAAAGCCGGGAGTTGTGCAAGTGCAACCTCTCCGGCCGCACGGCGCAGGGCCGTGTACGGCCGAATTGGAACAAGCGAGGGGTCATCCGGGAGGATGGCTCCATGAGCGCCCAGATTCTCGATGGCAAGGCCACCGCAGCCGCGATCAAGTCCGACCTGACCGCCCGTGTGGCGGCCCTCGAGGAGAAGGGCGTCACGCCCGGCCTCGGCACGATCCTGGTCGGGGACGACCCGGGCAGCCAGAAGTACGTCGCAGGCAAGCACCGCGACTGCGCGCAGGTCGGCATCGCCTCCATCCAGCGCGAACTGCCCGCCACCGCCACCCAGGACGAGATCGAGGCGGTCGTACGCGAGCTCAACGAGGACCCGGCGTGCACCGGGTACATCGTCCAACTCCCGCTCCCCAAGGGCATCGACGAGAACCGCATCCTGGAGCTGATGGACCCGGCCAAGGACGCCGACGGTCTGCACCCGATGAACCTCGGCCGTCTCGTGCTGAACGAGCCGGCGCCGCTGCCCTGCACCCCGTACGGCATCATCCAGCTGCTGCGCGAGCACGGTGTGGAGATCAACGGCGCGGAGGTCGTGGTCGTGGGGCGCGGTGTCACCATCGGGCGCCCGATGCCGCTGCTGCTGACCCGGCGCTCGGAGAACGCGACGGTGACGCAGTGCCACACCGGTACGCGTGACCTGGCGGCCCATCTGCGACGGGCCGACATCATCGTCGCCGCGGCCGGTGTGCCGCACCTGATCAAGCCCGAGGACGTGAAGCCGGGCGCCGCCGTGCTCGACGTCGGTGTCTCGCGCAACGGCGAGGGCAAGATCCTCGGCGACGTCGACCCCGGTGTCTCCGAGGTCGCCGGCTGGATCTCGCCGAACCCCGGCGGTGTGGGTCCGATGACCCGTGCGCAGCTCCTTGTCAACGTCGTCGAGGCCGCGGAGCGCGCGGCCGCGGCGCTCTGACGATGACCTCGCGCGTGAGCGCCAAGGGCGCCCCGGGCGCCGAGGACCCGGGCGAGCACCTGGACGCGGGCCGGACCGAGGGCGAGGCGCCGGACGCCTCCGCCGAGTCCCTGGCCCCCGTCGAGGACGCCGCCGAGCCGTCCGCCAAGGACGCCGCCGCGACCCCTCCCGGGCGGTCGCGGCGTCCGCCCGCCATGACCACGGACACCGCGCGGCCCGAGGGCGGCGGCCGGGCCGCTCCCGTCGGGGCGCCCGCGCCGGCCCGGCAGTGGCCGCTGCTGACCGTGCTGGGGCTGACCGCGCTGGGGCTGTTCATCGTCGGGACGGATCTGTTCGCGCAGTCCTTCCGCGTCGGGACGATGCTCGTCGGTGTGGCGCTGCTCACCGGCGCGGGACTGCGGCGCGCGCTGCCGTCGGTCGGGATGCTCGCCGTACGGTCGCGGTTCACCGACATGGTCACGTACGGGGTCATGGGCGGGCTCATCGTGCTGCTGGCGCTCATGGTGCAGCCGGACCCCTGGCTCAGGATCCCGTTCCTGGAGGACATCCTCCACCTCACGGTCACCTAGGCGCCGGCGGCGACGCACTCGCGAACGGAAACCGCGGCGCCCGTCCTC
>NZ_JBHWBS010000160.1:0-9320 GCF_042735655.1 Streptomyces sp. NPDC059567
GTCCTCCGGTCCCGCCACCTCGTGCGTTCATGACTCAGGGGTGCACGTCCGCGACCTCAGTCCGCCACCACCAGCGACGGCGTCTCCTTCGTGAGCACCTCGCCCCGGAAGAACGCGGGGCTCCTGCGCTGCATCACCAGCATGATCACCACGCCGACCAGCAGCAGTCCGACACCGATCACGAAGACCGAGCCGACGCCGAGGACCGAGGAGCCGCTGCCGTAGGCCGGGTCCCACATGTCGTAGAGCGTCTTGCCGAAGACCGCGGTCAGCAGGATGCCGCCGAGGATCGGGCACAGGCCCTTGTAGACGAAGTCCCGGCCGGAGCGGAAGAGCTCCTTGCGGAAGTACCAGGCGCAGGCGAAGGCGGTCAGCGAGTAGTAGAAGCAGATCATCAGGCCGAGCGCGTAGATCGTGTCGACCAGGACGTTCTCGCTGACCAGGGTCATCACCGTGTAGAAGACGCCGGTGGCGACGCCCGCGATGATCGTGGCCTTGCCGGGCACCTTGAAGCGCGGGTGGACCTTGGCGAAGGACGCGGGGAGCGCCTCGTACGTCGACATCGCCAGCACTGTGCGGGCCACCGGGATGAACGTCGTCTGGAGGCTGGCCGCCGCCGAGGCGAGGACGGCGATGAAGAGCAGGATGCCGAGGGCGGGGCCCATGACCGGGCCTGCGAGGGCGGCGAAGACGTTGTCGGAGGTCTCCGGGTTGGCGAGGCCGAGCCCGCTGTCGCCGGAGCCGACGGCCATCTGCGCGGCGACGCCGGTGGCGAGGTAGGAGCCGACCAGGACGACCATCGCGATGAGCGCGGCGCGGCCGGGGGTCTTGGTGGAGCCGGTGGTCTCCTCGTTGGTCGCCATGCAGGCGTCCCAGCCCCAGTACATGAAGATCGAGAGGGACAGGCCGGCCGTGAAGGCGGCGAAGGACTGGACGGCGAACGGGTTCATCCACTCCCAGGAGAAGGAGAGCCCGGTGTCGAAGGCGCCGCTGCCGGCCTTCTGGAAGGCCATCGCGACGAAGAGCGCGAGGACGACGAGCTGGAGGCCGACGAGGGCGTACTGCACGCCCTTGGTGGCGGTCATGCCGCGGTAGCTGATCGCGGTGGCGACGGCGATCAGCGCGAGGCAGGTGAGGATGTGGACGGCCTTGTTGTCGTCCAGGGCGGCGATGGACTCACTGCCGGTGATCTCGCCGGCGAGCAGCCAGAAGTAGGAGGTCGCGACGCCGGCCAGGTTGGAGAGCACGATGATCGTCGCGATGACGAGGCCCCAGCCGCACATCCAGCCGATCTTGGGGCCGAAGGCCTTCACGGTCCAGGTGAAGGAGGTGCCGCAGTCGGGCATGACCCGGTTCAGCTCGCGGTACGCGAAGGCGACGAGCAGCATCGGGAGGAAGCCGGCGAGGAAGATCGCGGGCATCTGGAGTCCGACCTCGCCGGCCGTGGAGCCGAGCGTGGAGGTCAGACAGTAGACGGGGGCGACGGTCGAGATGCCGATGACGGCACTGCCCATCAGCCCGACGGAGTTCCCGCCGAGTCCCTTGGTACGTACACCGTGGGTGTCGCCCGAGGCGGTGACGCCCCTTACCGTGTCTCCGGCCTGGGGCCGTGCATCCACCTGAGTCATGAACAGGACGTTAGGTGCTGCGGTTTCCACATCCGGAGGATCTGACTCCAGGACATTGAGCGATCTTCACCTTGCATTGAGAGGTCGACAAGACCCTCTCGGCATTGATTGAAAGATCGACCACGCACCCACACCGACCGATTGGTAGGCGTCTCAGAACCTGTCCGATATGCGGGAACCGCAGCACTGCCCCGAATGTCCGGTTTCAAATTTTCCCGAAGTATTTTCCGAGCCGTGCGGGGAGCGGGGTCAGCCGGGCCAGACCACCGCCTGCGTCTCGCTGTACGCATGGAGCGCGTAGGACCCCACGTCCCGTCCCACACCGCTCTTCTTGAACCCGCCGAACGGCGCCTCCATGTTCCGTCCGATGGTGTTCACCCCGACGCCGCCCGCCCGCAGTCGCGCCGCGATACGGAAAGCGCGGGCCACGTCCCCGGACCACACGTAGTCGATCAGCCCGTAGTCGCTGTCGTTCGCCAGCGCGACGCCCTCCTCCTCGTCGTCGAAGGGGACGACCACGACGACCGGACCGAAGATCTCCTCGCGGACCACCCGCATGTCGTTCGTGCACTCCGCGAGCAGGGTCGGGGCCACGTAGAAGCCCTTGGCGAGGTCCGGCCGCTCACCGCCCACGACGACCCTGGCCCCTTCCTTCCGTCCCAGGGCGATGTACGACTCCACCCGGTCGCGGTGGGCCGCCGAGATCACCGGCCCGACCACCGTGCCCGGCGCCTTCGGGTCCCCCACCTTCATGAAGGCCAGATAGCCGGTGAGCTTCTCGATCAGCTGCTCATAGATCCCGCGCTGGGCGAGGACCCGGGTCGGGGCCGTGCAGATCTGTCCGCTGTAGAAGGAGAAGGTGGTGCCGATCCCCATCACGGCGGAGTCCAGGTCGGCGTCGTCGAAGACCAGCGCCGCGCCCTTGCCGCCCAGCTCCATCAGCTGCCGCTTCAGCTCCCGCCCGCAGACCTCGCCGATGCGCTGCCCCACGGCCGTGGAGCCGGTGAAGGAGACCATGTCGACGTCCGGGGAGTCGACTGCCGCCTCGCCGACGGCCGTGCTCGTCCCCGTGACGACGTTGACGACACCCGCGGGGACGCCGGCCTCCTCCAGGGCCCGGGTCATCGCGTAGACGGAGAGCGGGTCCTGCGGGGCGGGCTTCACGACCACCGTGTTGCCCATCGCGAGCGCCGGGGCGATCTTGCCGGCCGGGTTGGCCCAGGGGTTGTTGTACGAGGTGATGCAGGTGACCACGCCGACCGGGCGTCGTACCGCCACCGCGCCGAAGACCCCGGCCTTGCCCATCGGCCCGGCCTCGTTGATCTGCGGGGGCAGCGCCTGCTCGACCGGTTCCAGGGCGCCCCGCGCGTACCGCCGGAAGCGGGAGGAGCCGACGGCGACCTGCATCCCGCGCGCGGTGCCGGTCGTCGCCCCCGTCTCGGCCTGCGCGAGGACCGTGTTCGCCTCGGCGTCGCGGGCCATCAGGTCCGCGGCCCGGTCGAGGATCGCGGCCCGCTCCTCCGGTTTCGTACGGGACCAGGAGCCGAAGGCCGCGCGGGCCGCGGCGGCCGCCTCGTACACCTGGGCGCGGGAGGCCTCGGGCGCGAGGCCGACGACCTCCTCGGTGGCCGGGTCGACCACCTCGTAGTGCCCGCCGTCGGGCTCGACCCACTCTCCGCCGATGAACAGTCGCCGAGTCACCTGGTGGACACCGTCCTCGTGTCACGGCCGGAGCGCAGCACCTTGCCCGGTATCGCGCCGGTCACCTCGTCGTCGCGGATGGTCTCCACGCCGTTGACGCGGACCGACACGACGCCGATCGCCCGCGAGTCGAGCCGGGGGCTGTCGCCGGGCAGGTCGTGCACCAGGGTCGCCGGGCCCGCGTCGATCCGCTCGGGGTCGAGGAGGACCAGATCGGCGTGGAAGCCCTCCGCGATCCGCCCCCGCTCGCGCAGCCCGAACAGCCGGGCCGGGTCGTCGGTGAGCATCTTCACCGCCTGTTCGAGGGGGAGCAGCTTCCGGCCGCGCAGACAGTCGCCGAGGAAGCGGGTGGTGTACGGGGCGCCGCACATGCGGTCCAGGTGCGCGCCGGCGTCGGAGCCGCCCAGCATCACGTCCTCGTGGTCCCAGGTCTCCCGGCGGAGCGTCCAGGAGGCGGGGTCGTTGTCGGTGGGCATGGGCCACAGCACGGTCCGCAGCTCGTCGTTGGCGCAGATCTCGACGAGGCACTGGAAGGCGTCCTGGCCGCGCTCGGCGGCGATGTCGCGGACGACCCGTCCGGTGAGCCCGCGGTTCTCGTCGGAGTATGTGTCCCCGATGACGTACCGGCCGAAGTTCGCCAGGCGGCGGAAGACACCGGCCTCCTTGGAGTCGGCGCGGCGCAGCATCTCGGCCCGTACGTCCGGGTCGCGCAGCCTCGCGATCCGCTCGGGGACGGGAAGGGCCAGGATCTCGCCCCAGCCGGGGATGAGGTTGAGGGCGCAGAACGTGCCGAGCGACATGTTCATGGGGGTGAGGATCGGCATGGTGAGCGCGACGATCCGGCCGCCGGACTTGCGGGCGCGTTCGGAGGCGACGAGCTGGCGCGGGACGCGCTCGGGGACGCCGGCGTCGATGGTGAGGACGTTCCAGTTCAGGGGCCGGCCGGCGGCCGCCGTCATGTCGACGAAGAGGTCGATCTCGTCGTCGGAGAACTGGTCGAGGCAGCCGGCGAGGATCGCTTCGAGCTGGGTGCCCTCGTGTTCGCCGACGGCCCGGGAGAGGGCGATGAGCTCGGCGGGCGTGGCATGCCGGGAGGCGACGGGGGCGCCGTCGCCGTCGGAGTGGGTGGAGGACTGGGTGGTGGACAGGCCCCAGGCGCCGGCGTCCATGGCCTCCTTGAGGAGCCCGACCATCGCCTCCAGCTGCTCGGTCGTGGGCTGCCCGCCGACGGCCTCGGCCCCCATCACGTACCGGCGCAGGGCGCAGTGCCCCACCATGAAGCCGGCGTTGACGGCGATCCGCCCTTCGAGGGCGTCGAGGTACTCGGCGAAGGACGACCAGGTCCAGTCGACGCCCTCCTCCAGGGCCTTGAGGGCCATGCCCTCCACCTTGGACATCATGCGGCGGGTGTAGTCGGCGTCCTCGGGCCGCTCCGGGTGGAGGGGCGCGAGGGTGAAGCCGCAGTTGCCGCCGGCGACGGTGGTGACGCCGTGGTTCATGGAGGGGGTGGCGAAGGGGTCCCAGAAGAGCTGGGCGTCGTAGTGGGTGTGGGGGTCGACGAAGCCGGGGGTGAGGACGAGGCCGGTGGCGTCCTCGGTGGTGCGGGCGGTCTCGGTCGTCGTACCGGGCGCTGCGATCAGGGCGATGCGCCCGTCGCGTATGCCGACGTCGGCGACGAAGGCGGGGGCGCCGGTGCCGTCCACGACGGTGGCGCCCTTGATGAGGTGGTCGAGCATGGGGTTCCCTTCAGCACGTGGACTGCCCCGGCCGGGGGCCCTGCAGCCGGCCGCGGCTGCGAGTGCCTCCGACCGGGGCCGGTGACGGAACGGTGGTCCGGGAAGACACCGCCCCGCGCTCGTGGTGGGCGGGGGATTCCCCCCAACCCCCGTTGTGGGCATTCGTTCCGCCGGGGCGGGACGATTGCCCACACGGGGCGGGCCCGGTCCCCCGTCAGGCGCCCGCGGCCTGCCGGAAACGGGTCGTGCGGTGGACCGGGTCCGTGTCGATCTTCGGGATCACGTGCTCACCGATCAGCTTGATCGAGTTCATCGTGTCCTCGTACGAGATCCCGATCGGCAGCCCGAACGACAGCTGGTCCGCGCCCGCCTGCTCCCAGCGCTTGCACTGGCCCAGGACCTCCTCCGGGTCGCCGCAGATCATCAGCTCCTCGGCGATGAGGAGTTCGATGATCTCGGCGCTGTACTCCGGCAGCAGCTCCGGCCACTCCGGGATGCCCTCGGGGCGGGGGAAGGTGTCGTGGTAGCGGAAGAGCAGCGACTGCAGGTAGTTGAGCCCGCCGCCCACCGCGATCTCGACGGCCTTGTCGTGCGTCTCGGCGCAGATCGCGGTCGAGGTGACCATCACGTTGTCGTTGACGAAGCCGCCGACCGCCTTGGCCTCCTTGATCGCCGTCTTGTACGACTCGACGACCCACTCCATGTCGGAGACCTTCTGCACGCTGAAGCCGAGGACGCCGAGCCCCTTCTTGCCGGCCATGGCGTACGAGGACGGGGACCCGGCCGCGTACCACATGGCCGGGTGGGACTTCCCGTACGGCTTGGGCAGGACCTTGCGCGGCGGCAGGGACCAGTGCTTGCCCTGGAAGCCGACGTACTCGTCCTGGAGCCACATCTTGGGGAACTCGGCGATCGTCTCTTCCCAGATCTCCTTGGTGTGGTTCATGTCGGTGATGCCCGGCATGAACCCGAGGATCTCGTGGGAGCCCGCCCCGCGCCCCGAGCCGAACTCGAAGCGGCCCTGGGAGAGATGGTCGAGCATGGCGACCTTCTCGGCGACCTTGACCGGGTGGTTCACCGGCGCGAGGGGGTTGAAGATGCCGGAGCCGAGGTGGATCCGGTCGGTGGCGTGGGCGAGGTAGCCCAGGTAGACGTCGTTCGCCGAGAGGTGCGAGTACTCCTCCAGGAAGTGGTGCTCGGACGCCCAGGCGTACTTGAACCCGGACCTGTCCGCCTGGATGACGTACTCGGTCTCCTCCATCAGCGCCTTGTGCTCGGCCTCGGGATCGGTCTCGGCCCGCTTGCCGACGTATCCCTGTACGAAGATCCCGAATTCCAAGGGGGTTCACCGTCCTCATTGTTTCTGACGTACCGTCAGATTCCCTGTGCCCGACTTTCGCACCGCGTGACGGGTGCGTCAATACCTGATGGATCGTCAGAACTGTTCAGAACAGACTCACCCCGGCCAGCCAGCCGCCGTCGATGACGAAGGGCTGCCCGGTGATGTACGCGGAGTCCTCCGAGGTCAGGAAGAGCGCGAGCGCCGCGACCTCCTCCGGCCGCCCGATCCGCCCCAGCGGCACCAGCTTCTGGTAGAGCTCGGCCGTCGCCGCCGGATCCACGCCCTCCGGGTTGCTCATGGGGGTGTCGATCGCGCCCGGGCAGACCGCGTTGACCCGGATCCTCTTGGCCGCCAGCTCCAGCGCCGCCACGCGGGTGAGCCCGAGCACGGCGTGCTTGGTCGCGGCGTACGCGCCGACGCCCGCCATGCCCGTCACGCCCGTGTACGAGGCGGTGTTGACGATCGTCCCGCCGCCGGCCGCCTCGATCTCCGGCGCGACGGTACGGATCCCCAGGAAGCAGCCGACCTGGTTGACCTGCACGATCGCCAGGAACTCGTCCAGCGGAGTGGCCACCAGCTCGTTGAAGCGGAGGATGCCGGCGTTGTTGACGAGTCCGTCGATCCGGCCGAAGCGCTCCTTGGCGACGGCGACCGCGCCCGCCCACTCCTCCTCCTTCGTCACGTCGAGGTGGACGTACGCGGCCCGCTCCTCCCCCAGCTCCTTGGCGAGCGCCTCGCCCTGGTCGTCGAGCACGTCGGCGAGGACGACCCGCGCCCCCTCGGCGGCGAAGAGCCGCGCCTCCTGCTCGCCCTGCCCGCGCGCCGCACCCGTCACGACGACGACGCGCCCGTCCAGCTTGCCCATGTCCGTCCACTCCTCAGCTCAGGTGGGGGGCGACCTCGGCGGCGAACGCCGCCATCTGATCGGTGAGTTCGGTACGGCTCCGGGAGCGGAACCGGACCTGGATCTGGTGCACGCCCATCTCGCCGTACGCGCGCAGCGACTCGGCGAGGGCCTCCGGCTTCCCGGTCAGCGTCCGCCGGCCGACCTCCCAGCCGGCCTCGCCCACATACAGGGGCTCGACGATCGCCCCGACGGTGATCGGGTCCTCGATCCCGGCCTCGGCGCGCAGGCTCCGGAGCCGGGCGATCTGCGCGGGGAGCTTCCCCCTCGGGTCGCCCTGCGGCAGCCAGCCGTCGCCCCGGAGCGCCGCCCTGCGCACGGCCGCGGGCGAGGAGCCGCCGACCCAGACCGGCACCCGCTCCTGGGCGGGCCGGGGCATCTGGCCGAGGTCCTTGAAGGCGAACCGCTCACCCACGTGCTCCGGGTACTCCTCCGGGCCGAGCGCCGCCTTGAGCGCGTCGATCGTCTCGTCGAGGACGCCTCCGCGGCCCTCGAAGTCCGCCCCGACGGCCTCGAACTCCTCGCGCACATGGCCCGCCCCGACCCCGAGGACCAGCCGGCCACCGGAGAGGTGGTCGAGGGTCGCGTACGCCTTGGCGCTCACCAGCGGGTGGCGCAGCCCGACGACGGCGACATGGGACAGCAGCCGGACGCGCTCGGTGGCGGCGGCGAGGAAGGAGAGCGTGGCGACCGGGTCGTACCAGACGGTGCTCATCGGTCCGGCCAGCCGGCGCGGGATGGCGACGTGGTCGCAGCATGCGACGTAGTCGAAGCCGGTCCGGTCGGCGGTGCGGGCGATCTCGACGAGATCGGCGGGCCCGGCGGCGGCCTCCCAGGGCTCGGCGTAGATCGTGCTCTGCGACTGGACCGGGAGCTGCATCCCGTAGACCACCATGGCGACTCCTCCGGATCTGACGATTCGTCACATCGATCGGCGGCTCTCATGCTTGCGTCTGACGACCCATCAGACAAGGGGTGTGCGGTGACCAGGTGCCGGATCCGTCCCGGCCGTGTCTCAGGGACGTAACCGGCTGAGTGCCCCCTGCAGCCATCCCCGTACTCCCCCACGAAGGCACCACACACCACACAGGGGGAACCATGAACACCCAGCGCTTCGGAATGATCACCGCCGTCACCGCGGCGGCCGCCCTGCTGCTCACCGCGTGCGGAGGCACGGACGACAAGGGCGCCGCGGGCACGGGCACCGGCCAGGGGACCGCCACCGGAGCCGAGCGGTCGGCCGCCTCGGAGTTCGACTTCCTCAGCGGCACGGCGAAGCAGAACAAGGCGCAGCCGAAGACCGGCGACTGGGCGAACGCTCCCGGCAAGCCGCAGAAGTGGGTCCAGCTGAGCGCCGCCCGGGCGGGCGCGCTCGACCCGGTCGTCGTCAACGGCGCGGGCTTCACGCTCTACCGCTTCGACAACGACACCGCGAACCCGTCGAAGTCCACCTGCAACGACGCCTGCGCCACCACCTGGCCGCCGGTCGTCGTCGCGCCGGGCGGACGGATCTTCATCGACGGCGTGAAGAAGTCCGACGTGGGCGTGGTCAAGCGCGACGACGGCAACCTCCAGGTCACCATCGGCGGCTGGCCGGTCTACCGCTTCAGCAAGGACCTGCGCCCCGGCGACACCAACGGACAGGGCGTCGGCGGCACCTGGTTCGGGGTGACCCCGAACGGCAAGAAGGCCGGCGGCGCCACCGCACCCTCCGGGGGGAGCAGCAGCATCACCCTCTCCGACGAGAAGAACTTCGGCGACCCGTCCGAGGGCCTCGCCGGCTCCGGCTGCCAGAACGTGGGCCGGGACAACCGGGCGTCCTCGCTCCAGGCGAGCGGCACGGTGAAGATCTGGACGGAGAAGGACTGCAAGGGCACGTCGAAGTCGGTGAACGGCACCATCGCCGACCTCGCGTCGATCGGCTTCGACGACACGATCTCGTCGGTCCGCTTCGGCTTATCCGCACGACGCGAGCGGCCGCCTGGCTCTTAAACACACAAGAACCAGCC
>NZ_JBHWBS010000161.1:0-9223 GCF_042735655.1 Streptomyces sp. NPDC059567
GTGGTCGCCGCGCCCGACAGGTGATTGTGGAAGTCCGCGCCCTTGGGCAGGGCCCTGAAGAAGGCGGCCAGCGCCTCGGGGCGGTCGCCTACGTCTCGTAGGTACGCCGAGACGCGGGCCTCCGCGCGCGTGGGCTCGTTCGCTTCCCCCGAGGCGGCCTGGGAGATCTGAGCGGGTGCCAGGGCCAGCGCCATCGCGGCGCTCAGGATCGGAGCAAGCCGGGCAGTACGGCGCCACGCGGAAGGCAGGAGGGAGGGGGCATGGCGTTGATCCTCAAGCAGCCGTGTCGCGAGACGAATGCCCGACATGCCACTTGGCACCCGTGCGACACATCCGGCTGAACCCGCAGGGTTCCGGGAGGTCACCAGGAACGTCCTCGTTCCAGGCCCGCACTCCGGCTGATCGATGCCTCGCGTTCACCAGGCAATGACGCAGCGGACTTCGCGTGCCGTCTGGCTGCGGCCGAGAACCGGCCCAGCGCCGCCGTGCAGGCTCGCCAGGAAGTGCGGTGGGCACCGGGCCGGAACGGAACGCCGGACTGCGCAGGTCGCTATCCGGTAGCCACAACCGGGCCGGCCGTGACCTGAGGAGGGCTGGGGAGCAGCGACGCGAGGTTGTCCCTGACGAAGTCCGCCGCCCGCTTGATCGACTCCTCCGCCCCGGACTGGTCTTCGAAGACGCTGGTAGAGACCATCACTCCGTCCCCGGCGTCCACCCAGTAGTAGGCGACGAATCCGGGAACCCCGCGGAGGAGAGCCACGAATCCCTCGTCCACTAGGAGCTGTCCGGTCGATCATGTCACTGCCTCGTGCTCGGGTTCCTGTCTGCGCCGGGTGCGGATTCAGGCAGCGGTGATCGGCCGCAGCTTCTCGCCGACGGCGCGGCCCGCGACAATATGGGTATGGATGCTGCTGAAGACCCCGTAGCCGTGGTTGCATGCCTGCTGGATGAGCCGTGGGACCGCAGGTGGAACAGCCTTGAGGTGGCGGGCGTCGATCTAGTATCGATTTACACCAGGATGGAGGGCTGCACGTACACGTGGATCACCAATGGCGGCTCCCTCCACGAGCGGGGGATGGCGACCGTGAGGTTCATCTCTGACGAGATTGAGAGGGTCCTTCCCGAGCTGGCTGAACATGACAGCGTGCACGTCTGGCATCGGTTGCACCGGATGGCTCAGCTGATGGTCGCTCACAACAACGCACCGGTTGAGGCGAGTTCCTAGGAACTCTCCGGTCGGTCATGTACGGAGCCAGATGACGAGGCTTGCCGCCGTGACGGTGCCGAGGAAGACGTAGCCCCGCTTGTCATAGCGGGTGGCCACTGCTCGGTGGTTCTTGAGCCTGTTGATGGCCCGTTCGACGGTGTTGCGCTTCTTGTAGCGGTCCTCGTCGAATCCCGGTGGCCGGCCGCCGTGTGCGCCCCTTCGCAGGCGGGCGGCCCGGCTGTCGGCCTTCTCCGGGATCGTGTGCGGGATGCCCCGGCGTCGCAGGTACTCCCGACACGGCCGGTTGCTGTAGGCCTTGTCAGCGGCGACGCTGTCCGGCCTGTTGCGGGGCCTGCCCGGCCCGAGACGGGGAACGCGGATCTTCTCCAGCACCGGCAGGAACTGGGGGCTGTCACTCCGCTGGCCAGCAGTGATGAGCAGGGACAGCGGGCGGCAGCGACCGTCGGCACTCAGGTGGATCTTGCTGGTGAAGCCGCCCCGCGAGCGGCCCAGTCCCTCACCTGCTGCACCACCTCCGCCAGCCGGCCGACCAGGCTCTGCCACGGAGGCTCGGCCAGGTGTTCCGCCGCGTCGCCCCCCTTTGGAGCGGCCGTGGTCGGTGGGTGGTCGTTGCGGGCACCGGCGGCATGCTGATGAGCGCGCACGCTCGTCGAGTCGACCGAGACGTCCCAGTCCACGTCACCCGCGGCGTCGGCTCCGGCTTGGATCTGCTGCAGCAGATGTTCCCAAGTGCCGTCTGCGGACCACAGCCGGTGGCGCTCGTAAACAGTCTTCCAGGGCCCGAACCGCTCGGGAAGGTCGCGCCACTGCACACCGGTCCTCACTCGGTGCAGAATCCCGTCGATTACCTGCCGATGGTCTCGCCATCGGCCACAACGACCATTGCTCACCGGCAGGAACGGCCAGAGCCGTTCCCACTCGGCATCCGATAAGTCACCACGCTGATCCCGCCCCATACCCCGACCAACGAGTCAGGAGCGAGCCAGTCACATGATCGGCCGGACAGCTCCTAGTCGCGCCAGGCCCCGAACTCCTCCAGGAGCTCCTGGAGCGGCTCGAAGACCCCCGGTGGGGCCGCGATCGTCAGCTCGCCCGACGGGCGCTCTCCGGGCCGTCCACCGGTCAGGGCGCCCGCCTCGCGGGCGATCAGGTCGCCGGCGGCGAGGTCCCACGGGTTGAGGCCGCGCTCGTAGTAGCCGTCGAGACGGCCCGCGGCGACGTCGCAGAGGTCGATGGCGGCCGATCCGCCCCGGCGGATGTCGCGCAGGCGCGGGATCATCCGCTGCGCGATGTCGGCCTGGCGGGCGCGGCGGGACTGCACGTAGGCGAAGCCGGTGGAGATCAGCGCCTGCTCCAGCGGGGGCGCGGGGCGCACGGACAGCCGGCGCTCCCCCACGTACGCGCCGCCGCCGAGCACGGCCCGGTACGTCTCGTTCCGCAGGGGTGCCTCGACGACCCCGACGACGGTCTCGCCGTCGCGCTCGGCGGCGATGGAGACGGCCCAGGTGGGCAGCCCGTAGAGATAGTTCACGGTGCCGTCGAGCGGGTCGATCACCCAGCGGACTCCGCTGGTGCCGGGGCTGGCGGCGCCCTCCTCGCCGAGGAACCCGTCGTCGGGCCGGTGCTCGGAGAGGAAGCCGGTGATCAGCTTCTCGGCGGCGATGTCCATCTCGGTGACGACGTCGATCGGGCTGGATTTCGTCTTCGCCACCGCCAGGTCGTCCGGCCTGCCGTCGCGCAGCAGGGCGCCGGCCCGGCGTCCGGCCTCCAGGGCGAGGTCGAGCAGTTCGGCGAGCAGGGGGTCGGTCGGCACAGGGTTCACGGGCTCGGTCACAAGCACTCCTTATGCGTACGGGCTGTCGGCTCCGGCCGCCGCGGGCCGCTCCGCCCTCGCCGGGCAGCAGCCGATGGGGCAGAGGTCGTGGGAGGCCCCGAGGGCGCCGAGGGCGCAGCGCTCCACCCGGATGCCGCGCTCGCGCGCCGCGCGCTCCAGGACGAGGTCCCGTACGGCCGCCGCGAAGCGCGGGTCGGCTCCGACGGTCGCGGAGCGCCGGACGGGGAGCCCCAGCTCGGCGGCCTTGGCGGTGGCCTCGGTGTCGAGGTCGTACAGCACCTCCATGTGGTCCGAGACGAAGCCGATCGGGACCATCACGGCGGCCGGGACCCCGGCGCCGTGCAGCTCCTCCAGGTGGTCACAGATGTCCGGTTCCAGCCAGGGGATGTGCGGGGCGCCGCTCCGGGACTGGTAGACGAGCTGCCAGGGGTACGCGACGCCGGTCTTCCTGTGGACCTCGTCGACGATCACCCGGGCCACGTCGAGGTGTTGCTTCACATAGGCGCCTCCCTCGCCGTGCTCACCGACGGGGCCGGAGGAGTCCGCCGCCGAGTCGGGGATCGAGTGGGTGGTGAAGGCGAGGTGCGCGCCGGCCCGGACGGACTCGTCGAGATCGGCCAGCGAGGCGAGCACGCCCTCGACCATGGGCTCGACGAAGCCGGGGTGGTTGAAGTAGTGCCGGAGCTTGTCGACCCGGGGCAGCGGGAGCCCCTCCGCCTCCAGCTCCGAGAGCGCGTCGGCGAGGTTCTCGCGGTACTGCCGGCAGCCGGAGTACGAGGCGTAGGCGCTGGTGGTGAGGACGGCGATGTGCCGCCTGCCGTCGGTGACCATCTCCCGCAGGGTGTCGGTGAGGTACGGCGCCCAGTTCCGGTTTCCCCAATAGACCGGCAGGTCGAGGCCGGCCTGCTCGAACTCCGCGCGCAAGGCGTCGAGCAGTGCGCGGTTCTGGTCGTTGATCGGGCTGACGCCACCGAAGAGGAAGTAGTGCTGCCCCACTTCCTTGAGCCGGTCCTTCGGAATGCCTCGGCCGCGGGTGACGTTCTCCAGGAACGGGACGACGTCGTCCGGGCCTTCGGGGCCGCCGAAGGAGAGCAGCAGGAGGGCGTCGTAGGGTGCGGGACCGTGCTGATCGGACATGGCACCGATCCTCCCATCCGCCGCTGACGGCCGATGGTGCGCCCCGACCGAAATTGCGGCTGCGGCATTCAGTTCAACACCGTAGGCTTTAGCTATTAATTACACGTGTTGAGCTGACGCCCGGAGATCCTCTTGCCCAGTCCCTACCGCGCGATCTTCGCGGCGCCCGGCACCAGATCGTTCTCGGTCGCCGGTTTCATAGGCCGGATGCCGCTGTCCATGATGGGCATCGGCATCGTCACCATGATCTCCCAGGTGACGGGCAGGTACGGCCTCGCGGGCGCGCTCTCCGCGACCATGGCCATGTCAGCCGCCGTGCTCGGCCCGCAGGTCTCGCGGCTGGTCGACAGGCACGGCCAGCGGCGCGTGCTGCGCCCCGTGACCCTGGTGTCGCTGGTCGCGGCCGCCGGACTGCTGCTCTGCGTCCAGCAGGGCGCCCCGGACTGGACCCTGTTCGTCTTCACCGCCGTGATCGGCTGCGTGCCGAGCCTCGGCGCCATGACCAGGGCCCGCTGGGCGGACATCTACCAGGGGGAGGCGCGCCGGCTGCACACGGCGTACTCCTGGGAGTCGATCGTCGACGAGGTGTGCTTCATCTTCGGCCCGATCATCTCCATCGGTCTGTCGACCATCTGGTTCCCCGAGGCCGGCCCGCTGTTCGCGGCCGTCTTCCTCGCCATCGGCGTCTTCTGGCTGACATCGCTGCGTGCCACCGAGCCCCAGCCGCACCCGAGCGACGGGAACTCCGGCGGTTCCGCGCTCCGCTCCCCCGGACTGCAGATCCTGGCCCTCGCCTTCGTCGCCACCGGCGCGATCTTCGGCTCGGTCGACGTGGTGACGGTGGCCTTCGCGGAGGAGCAGGGCAGCAAGGCGGCCGCCAGCCTGGTGCTCGCGGTCTACGCGCTGGGCTCCTGTCTGGCCGGCGCCGTGTTCGGCCTGCTCCACCTCAAGGGCGAGCCGTCGCGCAGGTGGCTGCTGGGCGTCTGCGCGATGGCCGTGAGTATGATCCCCCTCCTACTGGCCGGGAACTTGCCGTTGCTGGCCGTGGCGCTCTTTGTCGCGGGCCTGTCCATCGCACCGACGATGGTGACCACCATGGCCCTCGTCGAAGCACACGTACCTCGCACCAAGCTGACCGAGGGCATGACCTGGACAGGGACCGGGCTGGCGATCGGTGTGGCGCTCGGCTCCTCGGCCGCCGGCTGGGTGGTCGACGCCTCGGGTGCGGAAGCGGCGTACGTGGTGCCCGTCGTCTCGGGCGCGCTCGCGGTCCTGGTGGGTCTCCTGGGCTACCACCGGCTGCGGCAGCCGGTGCCGACACGGGAGGGGCAGCGTGAGCGGGACGAGCACGGGGCAGTCACAGCGGTCGGAGAGCACCGGGACGGTGAGCAGCCCGTGGCGTAACTGGGCGGGGAACGTCACCTCCCGTCCGGTACGGGAGGTGCGCCCGGCCTCGGCCGAGGAACTGGCCGACGCGATCAGGAAGGCGGCCGCGGACGGGCTGCGCGTGAAGACGGTAGGCACCGGCCACTCCTTCACCTCGATCGCCGCCACGGACGGCGTGCTGGTCCGGCCCGATCTGCTGACGGGCATCAGGCGCATCGACCGCGAGGCGCTGACGGTCACGGTGGAGTCCGGCACTCCGCTCAAGCGGCTCAACGTGGCGCTGGCCCGGGAGGGCCTGTCGCTCACGAACATGGGCGACATCATGGAGCAGACGGTCGCCGGCGCCACGTCCACCGGAACCCACGGCACGGGCCGCGACTCGGCCTCGATCGCCGCGCAGATCCGGGAGCTGGAGCTGGTCACCGCGGACGGCCGGCTGCTGACCTGCTCGGAGAAGGAGAATCCGGAGGTCTTCGCGGCCGCCCGGATAGGCCTCGGCGCGCTCGGCGTGGTCACGGCGATCACCTTCGCCGTGGAGCCGGTCTTCCTGCTCACCGCGCGCGAGGAGCCGATGACCTTCGACCGGGTCACCTCGGAGTTCGACGCGCTGCACGCGGAGAACGAGCACTTCGAGTTCTATTGGTTCCCGCACACCGACAACTGCAACACCAAGCGCAACAACCGCAGCGCGGGCCCCGCCGCCCCGCCCGGGAGGATCAGCGGCTGGGTCGAGGACGAGCTGCTCTCCAACGGGGTCTTCCAGCTCGCCTGTTCGCTGGGCCGGGCCGTCCCTCCGGTGATCCCCTCGCTCGCGAAGATCTCCAGCCGCGCGCTGTCGGCCCGTACGTACACCGACATCCCGTACAAGGTCTTCACCTCCCCGCGCCGGGTGCGCTTCCTGGAGATGGAGTACGCCCTGCCGCGCGAAGCGGCCGTCGCGGCGCTGCGCGAGGTGAAGGCGATGGTCGAGCGCTCGCCGCTGAAGGTGAGCTTCCCCGTGGAGGTGCGGACGGCCCCGGCCGACGACATCGCGCTCTCCACGGCCTCGGGCCGGGAGACCGCGTACATCGCCGTGCACCTCTACAAGGGGACGCCCCACCGCGGCTACTTCACCGCGGTGGAGCGCATCATGACCGCGCACGGCGGCCGGCCGCACTGGGGCAAGGTGCACACCCGGGACGCCGCGTACTTCTCCGAGGTCTACCCGCGCTTCGCCGAGTTCACGGCGCTGCGGGACCGGCTGGACCCGGGGCGGCTGTTCGCCAACGACTATCTGCGCCGGGTACTGGGCGACTGACGGTCACTCGGCCGGCGGGGTCGCCTGTCCGCCGGCATCGGTGCCGGCGGACGGGGTCCCCGTCGGGGTCGGGGTCGGCGTCGGGTCGGTGGGCGTCGGGGTGGGCGTGGGGGTCGGGTCGCCCCCGGTCGAGCGCGACGGCGTCGGCGTCGGGTCGGAAGTGGTCCCGCCGGCCCCCGGAGACGGCGTGCCGCCGCTGCCGCTCTCGTCCCGCTCCCGCTGCCGCTCGGTCCGCGGCTGGTGCGAGGGCGTCGTACCGGTCGAGGGCTCGGCCTTGCCGCCGCCGTCGCCCCGGACGACCGAGCCGAAGGTCGTGCTCCCCTTGGTGCCGCTGAAGTCCTGATCGGAGATCAGTTCGTAGGTGGTGATGCCTCCCATGGCGACCAGGAAGACGAGCGCCGCGGCGATGCCGGAGCGCTTCCAGCCCCGGACGCGGGTGCCGTGCGTGGTGGCCTCGCCGAACTCGCCGCCGTGCGCGGGCGTCCCGGACCCGCCGACGGTCGCGAGCACCTGCGTACGGTCCGGCGCCGGTCGCCGGGCCGTGGGCTCGGCCGCGTTCGCCGGCTCGGAGTGGACGGCGACCTCCCGTATCTGCTCTCCCGTGCGTTTGAAGAGGTGTTGGAAGACCGAGCCGCCGCAGGTCGCGATGACACTGATCACACCGGCGCCGAGGATCGTGCCGTACACGCCGAGGGTGGAGGCGAGTTTGGCGGCGACGACGGCGGCGACCGCGCTGCCGGAGACCTGGGCGACGCTGAGGTCGATCCGCTTCTTCTTCTCGTCTTTGGCCTGCTCCATGCCCCGCCCTTGCCTGCTCATCTGTTCAACCATGCACCCACAAGGGACAAATGGGCGAAGTGAATAGTTCCGTTTCCGCTGGTTCTGTGAAGAGCGACACGTACGGGCGAAGGTCGCGGAGACTCAACTCCCGTACCTCCGGAGAAGTTGGGCGGCGCGCCGGTCCACCCAGGTGGCCCGAATGGAGTACTGTGTCGAGCCCTGGGTCCGGGCTCCCGCAAGGGTGCTCGGGGTCTACGGGAGGGGGCCGAAAGTGGCACTCGAACCGGCGGCGCCGTGGCACCGCACGGATTCCTGTCGCACAGCGTGACCGCTGGTCACTCTGCGTCGTAAATAGGTAACCGTGCCATAACGGCGTTCCAGGGTCCATGCCCGACACGCCGGGCAACTCGGCAAGGTTGTGGCAGGCTGCACCCGGGCAGGCCACACTCGACTAGCGGAAGCAGCGACGCACGTGACGTCGGCAGGCACCACCCGGGAGGTCCCCATGCCCGAACTGCGTGTCGTGGCCGTCTCCAACGACGGCACACGACTGGTGCTGAAGGCTGCTGACAGCACGGAGTACACGCTTCCGATCGACGAGCGGCTGCGCGCCGCCGTGCGCAACGACCGCGCGCGGCTCGGTCAAATCGAGATCGAGGTGGAGAGCCACCTCCGCCCCCGCGACATCCAGGCACGGATACGTGCCGGTGCCTCCGCGGAGGAGGTCGCCCAGCTCGCCGGCATCCCCGTCGACCGTGTACGGCGCTTCGAGGGCCCCGTGCTCGCGGAGCGGGCGTTCATGGCGGAGCGGGCCCGCAAGACCCCCGTGCGCCGGCCCGGTGAGAACACCGGTCCGCAGCTCGGTGAGGCGGTGCAGGAGCGGCTGCTGCTGCGCGGCGCCGAGAAGGACACCGTGCAGTGGGACTCCTGGCGCCGTGACGACGGCACGTGGGAAGTGCTGCTCGTCTACCGGGTGGCCGGCGAGGTCCACACCGCGAGCTGGACGTACGACCCGCCCAGGCGGCTCGTCCAGGCCGTGGACGACGAGGCGCGCGCGCTGATCGGCGAGACGGACGACACGATCGCCGCCGCGCCGGAACCCAGCTTCCCCTTCGTGCCGCGCATCGCCCGGCTGCCGCGGGACAGGCCGCTGGACCGTGCCCTGGACCGCCAGCTGGAGCGCCAGACGGAACGGTCCGCTCCGGCTCCCGAGCCGGAGGAGGAGCGCGACTCGCTCACCAGCCTCCTGGAGGCCGTGCCGAGCTTCCGTGGCGACATGGTCGTCCCGGACCGGAACCCCGAGCCGTCCTCGACCGAGCCCTCCGACGAGCCCGAGGCGGAGGAGCCCCCGGCTCCGGCGGCCTCGGCCGGCGCGGGCTCGGCGTACGCCGACGTCCTGATGCCCCGCGCGGTCTCGGGCCACCGCGACCGCCTGACGGGCACCACGGACCGCCAGGCCGAGGCGGACGGCGTCCGCCCGGGCCGCGGCGCGGCGGTCCCCACCAGGGCCGTGAGCCTGTTCGGCTCGCGAAGGACAAATCTCGAGATATGACACTCCCGG
>NZ_JBHWBS010000162.1:0-2038 GCF_042735655.1 Streptomyces sp. NPDC059567
GGCTGATCCGGCCTGCGGAACGACTCAGGCCCAGGGAGCGGGATATACCCTCTCACCTGGGCCTGAGTCATGCAGAGCGGGCGACGGGAATCGAACCCGCGTAGCTAGTTTGGAAGACTAGGGCTCTACCATTGAGCTACGCCCGCAAAGGACGCGCCGCAGGTCACGAGGGCCGCGGCACGGACAGCATCGTAGCGGGTCCCGGGCGGTCCCCGCACGCCCTATAAAGAGGGGGCGTCGCACTGTCTCCGTGCATGTACCCTACGTGTCGCACCGACGGGGTGTGGCGCAGCTTGGTAGCGCGTCCGCTTTGGGAGCGGAAGGCCGTGGGTTCAAATCCCGCCACCCCGACCACCAAGATCACGGAACACATGATCGCGTTGTGGGCCTCATCCCGCTTGCGGTTACTATGCAAGCTGCGTGCCCGTGTGTCTCTCTGACCGGGCCGATCGGCCGGAACCGCCACCAAGCGGCATCGGCAGAATCCAAGAATCAGCCACCAAGGAGACCGAACCGTGAAGAGCGCCGTGGAGACCCTGAACCCGACCCGGGTTCGGCTCACTGTCGAGGTGCCCTTCGAGGAGCTCAAGGACAGCCTCGACGCGGCGTACAAGAAGATCAACCAGCAGGTCACGGTCAAGGGCTTCCGCAAGGGCAAGATCCCGGCTCGTGTGATCGACCAGCGGTTCGGCCGTGGTGCGGTGCTGGAGGAGGCCGTCAACGACGCCCTCCCGAAGTTCTACACCGAGGCCGTCAACGAGGCCGAGGTCAACCCGCTGGGTCAGCCCGAGGTCGACATCACCGAGCTGAAGGACGGCGAGCTGCTGGCCTTCACCGCCGAGGTCGACATCCGCCCGACGATCGAGATCCCGGACTACTCCGGCATCGAGGTCACCGTCGACGCGGTCGAGGTCACCGACGAGGACGTCGAGAAGTCCGTGGAGCAGCTGCGCGAGCGCTTCGCCTCCACGAACCCGGTCGAGCGTGCCGCGGCCGAGGGTGACGTCGTCACCATCGACCTCGAGGCCAAGGTCGACGGCGAGGTCCTGCCCGACGGTGTCGCCCAGGGCGTCTCGTACACCATCGGTTCCGGCGAGCTCCTCGACGGCATCGACGAGGCCGTCACCGGCCTCGAGGCCGGCGGCGAGGCCACCTTCACCTCGCAGCTGAAGGGCGGCTCCGCCGAGGGCAAGGACGCCGAGGTCGCCGTCAAGGTCACCGCCGTCGCCGCCCGTGAGCTCCCCGAGCTGGACGACGACTTCGCGCAGCTCGCGTCGGAGTTCGACACCCTCGACGAGCTCAAGGCCGACAGCCGCAAGCGCCTCGAGAACATGAAGCAGTTCGACCAGGCCACCCAGGCCCAGGAGCGCGTCCTCGACGAGCTGCTGAAGCTGGCGGACGTCCCGATGCCCGAGAAGCTGCTCGAGGACGAGATCAACACCCGCAAGCACAACCTGGAGCACCACCAGCTCGGCCAGATGGGCCTGACCCTCGAGAAGTACCTGGAGATCCAGGGCAAGACCGAGGAAGAGTTCCTGGCGGAGACCAAGGAGCAGGCCGAGAAGGGCATCAAGACGCAGTTCATCCTCGATGAGCTCGTCAACAAGGAGAAGCTGAACGTCAGCCAGGAGGAGCTCACCGAGCACCTCATGCGCCGCGCCGCCTCCTCCGGCATGTCCCCCGACCAGTTCGCCCAGGCCGTCGTCGAGGGTGGCCAGGTGCCGATGCTCGTCGGCGAGGTCGCCCGGGGCAAGGCCCTCGCGGTCGTCGTCGAGGCCGCCAAGGTCGTCGACACCAACGGTGAGGTCGTGGACCTCGAGGACGACGAGGACGAGACCGCCGTCGAGGCCGTCGAGGCCGTCACCGGCGAGACCGAGGTCGCCGAGGAGAAGAACGAGGCCTGAGCCTCGCTTCGAACCGCAGGTCCACGGGCCCGGACGCACTGCTGTGCGCCCGGGCCCGGGCCCGATTGCCCGCCGCCCCGGGGGGGGGCCAACCAGGCGCGGCCCCCGCACAGGGTGTGTGCAGGGGTGGGGGT
>NZ_JBHWBS010000162.1:2048-9008 GCF_042735655.1 Streptomyces sp. NPDC059567
GCCTCGGCGGGGGGCGCGTTTGCCTGCCGGGGGCTGCGCGCCGCTTCGACCCGGGGCGGCCCCCGGCCGGGGCGGCGGGGGTGGGCGGGCGCCCGGTGCCCGTATTCCCGGCCTCGCGGGAGCGTCGACAACCTTGCGCTCCCAGCGAACAGTTAGGGAACCGGGATGGCGTTGTCCTACCTGCGCGTTAGGGTCCATGAATACGAGGGCACTGCCCTCAGAACGAGACGCTGAGACGGCCGTCGCCGTCGGAGACGAGCAGGTGGATACGTGACGAATCTGAAGCCTTACGCCGCGGGTGAGCCGTCCATCGGTGGTGGCCTCGGCGACCATGTCTACAACCGACTGCTCGGCGAGCGCATCATCTTCCTCGGCCAGCAGGTCGACGACGAGATCGCCAACAAGATCACCGCGCAGATGCTTCTCCTGGCCGCTGACCCGGAGAAGGACATCTTCCTGTACATCAACAGCCCCGGTGGCTCGGTGACGGCCGGCATGGCCATCTACGACACCATGCAGTACATCCCCAACGACGTCGTCACCATCGGTATGGGCATGGCGGCCTCGATGGGCCAGTTCCTGCTGACCGGCGGCTCCGCCGGCAAGCGCTTCGCGCTGCCGAACACCGACGTCCTGATGCACCAGGGCTCCGCCGGCATCGGCGGCACGGCCTCGGACATCAAGATCCAGGCCGAGTACCTCCTCCGCACGAAGAAGCGCATGGCCGAGATCACCGCGCTCCACTCCGGCCAGACCGTCGAGACGATCATCCGCGACGGCGACCGCGACCGCTGGTTCACGGCGGAGGAGGCCAAGAACTACGGCCTCATCGACGACATCATCACCCACGCCGCGGGCGTTCCCGGCGGCGGCGGCACGGGCGCCTGAGCCCGGCAGTCCGCTGAAGAGCCCCAGCCCCCGCCGAACGCCACCAGGACGGTGAACATCCAGATGCAGAACAACCTCTCCCCGAGCGGCCTCTACACCGGCGCGCCGATGGACAACCGGTACGTCGTCCCGCGCTTCGTCGAGCGCACCTCGCAGGGCATCCGCGAGTACGACCCGTACGCGAAGCTCTTCGAGGAGCGCGTGATCTTCCTCGGCGTGCAGATCGACGACGCCTCCGCCAACGACGTCATGGCCCAGCTGCTGTGCCTGGAGTCGATGGACCCGGACCGCGACATCTCGATCTACATCAACAGCCCCGGTGGCTCCTTCACCGCGCTGACGGCCATCTACGACACGATGCAGTTCGTCAAGCCGGACATCCAGACGGTCTGCATGGGCCAGGCGGCCTCCGCCGCGGCCGTGCTGCTCGCCGCCGGTACGCCCGGCAAGCGGATGGCCCTGCCGAACGCCCGCGTGCTGATCCACCAGCCGTCCGGCGGCACCGGCCGTGAGCAGCTCTCCGACCTGGAGATCGCGGCCAACGAGATCCTGCGGATGCGGACCCAGCTCGAGGAGATGCTGGCCAAGCACTCCTCGACGCCGATCGAGAAGATCCGCGACGACATCGAGCGCGACAAGATCCTGACCGCCGAGGACGCCCTGGCGTACGGCCTGGTCGACCAGATCGTCTCGACCCGCAAGAGCACGGCCGCCGCGGCAGCCTGACGCTCGGCCTTCCCCTGGCACGGTCCGCGTGGCTGAATCACGACCATGTGAACCGTGCCAAGGGGGGCCCGAACGGGGGGCCCGGCAAGGTACCGTCGAATATGAGGCACCAGGAGTCGCTGAACCAAGCGCTCCCAGGCGAAGGGGAAGCACCTCGTGGCACGCATCGGTGATGGCGGCGATCTGCTCAAGTGCTCGTTCTGCGGAAAGAGCCAGAAGCAGGTGAAGAAGCTCATCGCGGGACCCGGTGTGTACATCTGCGATGAGTGCATCGACCTCTGCAACGAGATCATCGAGGAAGAACTCGCGGAGACGAGCGAGGTGCGCTGGGAGGAGCTCCCCAAGCCTCGCGAGATCTACGAGTTCCTCGAGGGGTACGTCGTCGGGCAGGAGCCCGCGAAGAAGGCCCTCTCGGTCGCGGTGTACAACCACTACAAGCGCGTCCAGGCCGGCGAGAACGGCGGCGGCGCGGGACGTGACGACGCCATCGAGCTGGCGAAGTCCAACATTCTGCTGCTGGGCCCCACAGGCTCCGGCAAGACGCTCCTGGCGCAGACGCTCGCCCGCATGCTCAACGTCCCGTTCGCCATCGCCGACGCGACGGCGCTGACGGAGGCCGGGTATGTCGGCGAGGACGTCGAGAACATCCTGCTCAAGCTGATCCAGGCGGCCGACTACGACGTCAAGAAGGCCGAGACCGGGATCATCTACATCGACGAGATCGACAAGGTCGCCCGTAAGAGCGAAAACCCGTCGATCACGCGTGACGTGAGCGGTGAGGGCGTCCAGCAGGCGCTCCTCAAGATCCTGGAGGGCACCACCGCCTCCGTGCCGCCGCAGGGCGGCCGGAAGCACCCGCACCAGGAGTTCATCCAGATCGACACGACGAACGTGCTCTTCATCGTGGGCGGCGCCTTCGCCGGCCTGGAGAAGATCATCGAGTCGCGTGCGGGCGCGAAGGGCATCGGCTTCGGGGCGACGATCCGCTCCAAGCGCGAGATCGAGGCGAGCGACCAGTTCCAGGAGGTCATGCCGGAGGACCTGGTGAAGTTCGGGATGATCCCGGAGTTCATCGGCCGTCTGCCCGTCATCACCTCGGTCCACAACCTCGACCGCGAGGCCCTGCTCAAGATCCTCGTCGAGCCGCGCAACGCGCTGGTGAAGCAGTACCAGCGCCTCTTCGAACTCGACGGCGTGGAGCTGGACTTCGACCGCCCGGCCCTGGAGGCCATCGCCGACCAGGCGATCCTGCGCGGCACGGGCGCGCGTGGCCTGCGGGCCATCATGGAAGAGGTCCTGATGTCGGTGATGTACGAGGTCCCGTCCCGCAAGGACGTGGCCCGCGTGGTCATCACGGCGGACGTCGTCCACAACAACGTGAACCCGACGCTGGTGCCGCGGATCGTGAAGAACGACGGGCGTCACGAGAAGAGCGCGTAAGCGCCGAAAGCAGCACGAGAAAGGGGCGCCCCCGCCGGGGCGCCCCTTTTCGTTCGGCTGGGTCAGGCCTTGACGCGAACTTCCTTGCGGAACTTGGCGGTGAGGCTTGCCGCCTCCTCGGCGGAGCCCGCCTTGCCGGTCATCATGGAGCCCATGTCCATCGGAACCACGAAGCCCACCGTGCTGTGGTCGCCCCACACGCAGATGGTCATGGTGAACGCCGGCGTGGACTCAGCCGCGTTCGCCTCGGTCTTCGCCTGCTGGCACTTGAGGACCGCTCCGTCGAGCTCCGCCGGCTCGTAGCTCTGGGGGCTGCCGACCAGCTGCGGCTCGTCCGCCTTGCCCTTGTCCTTCTCGGCCTCCTTCTTGATGGTGGCGAAGACGGTGTCGACCACCTGCTCGGGGTCGTCGATCTCGCCGTAGAGACCGCTGAACGAGATCATCTTGGTGCCGAGCGGGTTGTTCGGGTCCTTCACCTGGTACCCGGCGCCGACGTTCTTGGCGTTCTTCACGCCGTTCTGCTCGGCCTCCTTGAGCGACTCCTTGTCGCTGCCGTTGCTGCTGTCCGGGGCCTTCTTGTACTCCGTGAGGACCGTCTCGGGCGTGATCAGCTTGTGCGGGCCGTCGTTCGCGACCGACGAGCCGCCACCCCCCGCCGTGAAGTACCAGGCGCCGCCCCCGATAAGGGCCAGCGCCACGACCGAGGCGCCGATGATCAGGCCCGTCTTCTTGCCACCGCCCTGCGCCGGCGGCGGGGGCGGCATGTAGCCGCCGGGGGCCTGGCCGTACGGGGGCTGCTGAGGAGGCTGGCCGTAGGGACCCGGCTGCTGGGGCTGGCCGTACGGGCCCGGCTGCTGCTGCGGGTAGCCGTAGGGCTGCTGCGGCGGCACGCCCTGGGGTGCCTGCTGCGGGTACCCATAGCCGGGCTGCGGCGCTTGCGGCGGCTGACCGTACGGACCGGGCTGGCCCGGCTGACCGTACGGCCCGGGCTGCTGGGGCTGACCGCCGTACGGGCCCGGCTGGTTGTAGCTCATGGACAGGTTCCCCTCACAGGATGTTTATGCGTAGCGAACGACATCCTGGCGGAAGCCCGGCCCCGCAGGGGCGCCGGGGGGCACACCGTTACGGAACAAACGAGTTTCAGGACAACCGCGCCGCACCCCTAAACTGACCCCGTGACCGAGAACACTCAGCAGCAGCCAGCAGCCAACCCCGAACTGCCGACCCAGTACGCGCCGGCCGAAGTAGAGGGGAAGCTGTACGAGCGCTGGGTAGAGCGGGGCTACTTCGAAGCCGACGAGCACAGCGAGAAGCCGCCGTACACCATCGTCATCCCGCCGCCGAACGTCACCGGTTCGCTCCACCTGGGCCATGCCTTCGAGCACACCCTCATCGACGCCCTCACCCGCCGCAAGCGGATGCAGGGCTACGAGACGCTGTGGCAGCCGGGCATGGACCACGCCGGTATCGCCACCCAGAACGTCGTCGAGCGTGAGCTCGCCAAGGAGGGCAAGTCCCGCCACGACCTGGGCCGCGAGGCGTTCGTCGAGCGCGTCTGGCAGTGGAAGGCCGAGTCCGGCGGTCAGATCTCCGGCCAGATGCGCCGCCTCGGTGACGGCGTCGACTGGTCCCGCGAGCGCTTCACCATGGACGAGGGCCTCTCCGAGGCCGTCCAGACCATCTTCAAGCGCCTCTACGACGACGAGCTGATCTACCGCGCCGAGCGCATCATCAACTGGTGCCCGCGCTGTCTGACGGCGATCTCCGACATCGAGGTCGAGTACCAGGACGACGACGGCGAGCTCGTCTCCATCCGGTACGGCGAGGGTGACGCCTCCATCGTCGTCGCCACCACCCGCGCGGAGACGATGCTCGGTGACACCGCCGTCGCGGTCCACCCCGAGGACGAGCGGTACAAGCACCTCGTCGGCACGGAGATCGAGCTGCCGCTGACCGGCCGCCGGATCCCGGTCGTCGCCGACGAGCACGTCGACCCCGCGTTCGGCACCGGAGCCGTCAAGGTGACCCCGGCGCACGACCCGAACGACTTCGAGATCGGCCAGCGCCACGGCCTGCAGAACCTCGCCGTCATGGACGAGCGCGCGGTCATCACCGCCCATGGCCCCTTCCAGGGCCTGGACCGCCTCGAAGCCCGTTCCGCCATCGTCGCCGCGCTGCGTGCCGAGGGCCGGATCGTCGCCGAGAAGCGTCCGTACACCCACTCCGTCGGCCACTGCTCGCGCTGCAAGACCACCCTCGAGCCGCGCCTGTCGATGCAGTGGTGGGTCAAGGTCGGCCCGCTCGCCAAGGCCGCCGGTGACGCGGTCCGCGACGGCAAGGTCAAGATCCACCCGCAGGAGATGGAGAAGCGGTACTTCGACTGGGTCGACAACCTCCACGACTGGTGCATCTCGCGCCAGCTGTGGTGGGGCCACCGCATCCCCGTCTGGTACGGCCCGGACGGCGAGATCGTCTGCGTCGGACCGGACGAGCAGCCGCCGACGGGCGAAGGCTGGCACCAGGACACGGACGTCCTGGACACCTGGTTCTCCTCCGGCCTGTGGCCGTTCTCCACGCTCGGCTGGCCGGAGCAGACCGACAGCCTCGCGAAGTTCTATCCGAACTCGGTCCTGGTCACCGGCTACGACATCCTCTTCTTCTGGGTCGCCCGGATGATGATGTTCGGCCTGTACGCGATGGACGGCACCCCGCCGTTCCACACCATCGCCCTGCACGGCATGGTCCGTGACCAGTTGGGCAAGAAGATGTCGAAGTCCTTCGGCAACGCCGTCAACCCGCTGGACTGGATGGACGAGTACGGCTCCGACGCCGTCCGCTTCACCCTGGTCAACGGTGCCAACCCGGGCGTCGACGTCCCGATCGGCGAGGACTGGGTCAAGGCGTCCCGTAACTTCGCCAACAAGATCTGGAACGCCACCCGCTTCGCGCTGATGAACGGCGCGACGGTCGAGGGCCCCCTGCCGGACCCGTCGGAGATGTCCGCGACGGACCGCTGGATCCTCTCGCGGCTCAACAAGACGGTCGCCGAGGTCGACGCGTACTACGACGACTACCAGTTCGCGAAGCTCGCCGACACGCTCTACCACTTCGCGTGGGACGAGGTCTTCGACTGGTACGTCGAGCTGTCGAAGACCACGTTCTTCGCGGGCGGCGAGGGTGCCAAGGTCTCCGGCCGTGTCCTCGGCGAGGTCCTCGACGTGATGCTGCGGCTGCTGCACCCGGTCGTCCCGTTCGTCACCGAGACGCTCTGGACCACGCTCACCGGCAAGGAGTCGGTCGTCATCGCCGACTGGCCGGCCGACTCGGGCTTCCGCGACGAAGCCGCCGAGAAGGAGATCGAGCTGGTCCAGCAGGTCATCACCGAGGTCCGCCGGTTCCGCTCGGACCAGGGCCTGCAGCCCGGTCAGAAGGTCCCGGCCCGCCTGGAGGTGACCGGCACCGCCCTCGCCCCGCACGAGGCGGCCATCCGTCAGCTGCTGCGCCTCCAGCCGGAGGGCGAGGGCTTCTCCGCCACCGCCTCCCTGCCGGTCGCCGGCGCCACGGTCGCGCTCGACCTGTCCGGCACCATCGACGTCGCGGCGGAGCGCAAGCGCCTCGCCAAGGACCTCGCGGCGGCCGAGAAGGAGAAGGCGCAGGCCAACGGCAAGCTCGGCAACGAGGCGTTCCTGGCGAAGGCGCCGGACAACGTGGTCGAGAAGATCCGTACGCGGCTCGCCAAGGCGGACGAGGACATCGCCCGTATCCAGGCCCAGCTGGAGCGGCTGCCGCAGGCGTAAGTGCTGGTGAGGGGGGGGGGGACGGAAACGGGGGGGGGGGGGGGCAGTTTTTTTGGGTGGGGGTTTTGTGAGTAGAGTGGTTGTGTATGTATAGATGAACGTGGGCAGG
>NZ_JBHWBS010000163.1:0-7758 GCF_042735655.1 Streptomyces sp. NPDC059567
CGTCCTCGTCGACGTTGGGCCAGTTCACCCCCACCAGATCCAGCAGCGTGTCAGCCCAATCCGGCACCGTGACAGCCACGATTCCCAACCCCCGTTGCTCGTTGCCACCCGCAAAGATTCAACACACTAGTCGTACAAGGGTTCCAGGGCGACGCCGGATCGCGTGAGCGCCGGTGGAGTCCTACCCGGCCGTCTCCCGTCTCCCCCGCACGGCGGAGGTGCTTCGTCGCTGCGGACGAAGTGCGGCGAGGGCCGCCCCGGCCAGCATGGTCGTCATGACGACGACCGCACTTCTCACCGCCCCCGCCCCCGTATGGGCCCGACGCGCCGCGCACGCCATCGCGCTGTGTGCCCTTCCGTCCGGCCTGTGGCGCGTCGCCATGGCGTCCGGGGTCTACGTGGGCTACAGCGAGCAGGTGTTGCGCGATGTCTTCGACATCCCGGGCTGGGGCATCGCGTACGTCGTCGGCCTCTCCGTCCTCGCCGAGGTGGCCGCGCTGTTCCCGCTGCTGCTCGTCGGCGACCGGTGGCGGCCGCTCTCTCCCCGGACCCTCGTCGCGGTGTCCTGGACCGCCTCGGCCGTCCTGGTCCTGGTGGCGCTGTGGCAGCTCGTGGTCGCGTTCACGGTCGAGAGCCGGACGTACATGTCGAGCGGTACGGCAGAGGCCGTCTGGTGGTTCGTCTTCGCCCCGCTGTTCGCCATCCCGGCGCTGATGACCGCGGTGACCTGGTCGTACGCGAAGCGGCATCGGACTCGGGCCCGGGCGTGACCCGGCCATGCGCTCGCGGCGGAGGCCGGTCCACCGCTCAGTCCTGGATCCAGTTCTCCTCCATCAGATCCGTCGCGGCGTGGGTGTGCCGCACACGGAACACCGACGTCCGCACCCTCCGCCGCCGCCACGGACGATGCGGTCCGGCGGTGGCGGCGATCCGACTCCGGACCCGACTCCGACGGACAGGCCCACCGACGGCCCGTCGACACCCGCGCCGTCCAGCCCTCCGTCGGGTGGCGACGACGGCGGCACCACCCCGCCCGGCAGGGACCCCGAAGGCGATCTCGCCGACACCGGTTCCGACACGCCGGTCGGTCTCATCGCCGGTGTCGCCGCTGCCCTCGCGGCGGCCGGCGCGGCGCTGATGTGGTTCAAGCGCCGACGCAGGGCCACCGGAAGCCGACCGGTCGACCCCACGCGATAAGCGGTACGACAGCGGCCCCGCACCCACGCCATGGGTGCGGGGCCGCCCCGCATCCATGGCGCCGCCCGGCGGAAGGGGGTTCACCGGCACCCCGAGGGCTGCTAGGTTAGGCAAGCCTAACCTAAGGAGTTCTGATGACCTTCGCCAAGGCGCGCCGCAACGGGCCGACCGACGCCGAGCGGATCCGCTCCGTGATCGCCGCCGCCGGCTCCCTGAGCCTGACGACGGACGGCAACAGCTACGACCTGGTGGCGATGCACGAGGTGGACGACGCCGGCCGGCTGGCACTGCACGCCCCGGCGGACAGCCCCCTGGCCGCCGAGGTCGCGTGCGCTCCGCGTGGAATGCTCTCCGCGCTGCTGGAGTTCACGGACATCGCCCCGATCGCGGTCCGCCACCGCGTCAGGGCGCGCGTCACCCTCGCGGGGCGGCTCACGCCCTCGCCGCTCCAGACCTCACCCGGCGTGCTCGTGCTCCGGCTCGATGTGGCGAACGCGAGCATCCAGCGGAGCGCGCTCGTCGAGCACGTCGACCCGGACGACCTGGCCCGCGCCGTTCCGGACGTGCTGGCCGTGGCCGAGGCCGCGATGCTGACGCACCTGGAGGAGGGGCATCGGGACGTCGTCGAGCGACTGGCCCGCCTGGCCGACCCGGATCTCCCGCACGGCGTGGCCCGCCTCGCACCCCTCGCGCTGGACCGCCACGGGATCACCCTCCGGTGCGAGTACGCCCGCGGCTACGCCGATCTCCGGATCGCGTTCAGGACTCCCGTACGGGACGTGGACGAGGTGGGCAGGCAGGTGGAGCTCCTCCTGCGCCGCGCCGTGGCCGCACCCACCGGAAAGCGGGCCGGCCGGGAAGAGGCGGGCTCCTAGTGCCGGAAGAAGATCCGGTCGCGGTACTCCGTCATCACCCGGCCGTTCCACTCGTGCCCGCCGTCGACGTTCCCCGAGCGCAGCAGCGGCGGCTCGATGCCCAGGCGGACCATCTCCTCGGCAGCCGCGGCCATCGTGGCCTGCATCAGGGCGCTCGTGACGACCGTCGAGGCGGGCGCGAAGGGGGCCTCGATGGCCTCGTGCGTGAGCTCGGCGTCGCCGACGGCGATGCGCGAGTCGAGGACGATGTCGCAGTGGTCCTTCAGATACGTCCCCGAGACGTGCCGGGACTTCGTCTCCGTCGCGTACGCCACCGAGGTGACACCGATCACCGTCAGGCCCAGGGCGCGCGCGTTCATCGCCATCTCGACCGGCAGGGCGTTGCGGCCCGAGAGCGAGATGATGATCAGTACGTCGCCGGCCTTGGCGGGCGAGGAGTCGAGCACCGCCCCCGCGAGGCCGTCCACGCGCTCCAGGGCCGAGCCGAGCGTCGCCGGCATGACGTCGACGCCCACCACTCCGGGCACGGCGAGCAGGTTCATCAGCGCCAGTCCGCCCGCCCGGTAGACGACGTCCTGGGCGGCGAGCGAGGAGTGTCCCGCGCCGAAGGCGAAGAGGCGGCCGCCGGCGGCGACGGCCTCGGCGATCGCGGTCCCGGCCGCGGCGATCTCCTCGGCATCCTCGTCGCGGACCTGCTGCAGCAGGCTGATCGCGGCGTCGAAGAACTGTCCGGCCAGCTTGGACTCGCGCGCGCTGTCGCCCATTCCCGAAGCTCCTTGTCGTCGTGTCGCGGATCACGGTGCGGTCTGGACCATTGCTCTGTCAATACCGCCTTTCCCCGGCGCGGCACGGTTGTCTGTGGCATGCGTCAGAATTGGGGCAGGGCCAGCGCACGACTCATCGAGGGGCACGTATGTCCGGACTGATCGACACAACGGAGATGTATCTCCGCACCATCCTCGAGCTCGAAGAGGAAGGTGTGGTCCCCATGCGCGCCCGGATCGCGGAGCGGCTCGACCAGAGCGGCCCCACGGTGAGCCAGACGGTGGCCCGCATGGAGCGCGACGGTCTGGTGACCGTCGCCGGCGACCGGCACCTGGAGCTGACGGACGAGGGCCGTCGACTCGCCACGCGCGTGATGCGCAAGCACCGGCTCGCCGAATGCCTGCTCGTCGACGTGATCGGCCTGGAGTGGGAGCAGGTCCACGCCGAGGCCTGTCGCTGGGAGCACGTGATGAGCGAGGCCGTGGAGCGGCGCGTTCTGGAGCTGCTCCGGCACCCGACGGAGTCGCCGTACGGCAACCCGATCCCGGGTCTCGAGGAGCTGGGCGAGAAGGCCGAGGCGGAGTCCTTCCTGGACGACTCCATGGTCTCGCTGGCCGACCTGGACGCGGGCCAGGAGGGCAAGACGGTGATCGTCCGCCGGATCGGCGAGCCGATCCAGACGGACGCCCAGCTGATGTACACGCTGCGGCGCGCGGGCGTGCAGCCCGGTTCCGTGGTGAGCGTGACGGAGTCGGCGGGCGGTGTTCTCGTCGGCAGCAGCGGCGAGGCGGCCGAGCTGGACGCCGATGTGGCGGCGCACGTCTTCGTGGCGAAGCGCTAGCCGAGACCGAGCGCCGGCCGAGACCGAGCGCCGGCCGAGGCTGAGCGTCGGCCGAGGCCGAGGTTTCGGCCGAGGACCCTCCTCAGGGCCCCGGGAATCCCCCCTCCTGCTTCCCCGGGCCCGTTTTACGGCGGAATCACCACGCCCGCACCCTCGGCGTGCCACGCTGGGGGGAGCCGTGCGGCCGGGGAGGGGTGTGGCGATGACGAAGGCGTCCGGGGCGGTGCGTGAAGAGACAGAGGGCCCCGGCGCCCATGGGCGCCGGGGCCTGTCCTCCCCTGTGCTGACCCGGAGCCCCGAGCTCCCAGGGTCATTCCCCTCGGACCGTTTTCCCCGAGCGGTCCGCCTCCCGCTGAAGATCTCCCCTCGGCGGCGCGCGTCAATCCTTGAGCCCCGTCACTCGAACGAGGGGTGTTACGTGGCAGAACCGCATTTTCGAATAAGGGTTCGATAGTCTGGCGGTGCTCGACACGCTCGATGGAAAGAGGGGGTGCCAGGGAACATGGTGCGACGTCTCGACGTCACCGGGGCCGACGGCGTACGCCTGGCTGCCTGGGAGTTCACGGAAGAGCGGGCGGAGACGGCCGGGTCCGGCGTCTTACTCCTGCACGGTCTCATGGGGCGCGCCTCCCACTGGGCGCCCACCGCTCGCTGGCTCGCCGACCGCCACCGGGCCGTCGCGCTCGACCAGCGCGGACACGGCCGCAGCGACAAGCCCGCCACCGGCCCCTTCACCCGCGAGGCGTATGTCGCGGACGCGGCCGCGGCCGTCGAGCAGCTCGACCTCGGGCCCGTCACCCTCATCGGCCACTCCATGGGCGCTCTCACCGCCTGGCAGCTCGCCGCCGAGCGCCCCGACCTCGTCCGCGCCCTGGTCATCTGCGACATGCGGGCCTCGGCCCTCGGGGCCGCCTCCCAGCGGGAGTGGCAGGACTGGTTCCGCCGCTGGCCGGTCCCCTTCGCCTCCCTCGACGCCGTGCGGAAGTGGTTCGGTGACGAGGACCCCTGGGTCGAGCGGCCGAACCCCGCTCGCGGCGAGTTCTTCACGGAGGTGATGACCGAGCGCCCCGACGGCTGGCACCCGGTCTTCGACCCCGCCCAGATGCTGACCTCCCGCGAGACCTGGGTCCACGACGCCCACTGGGACACGCTCGCCCAGGTCCGCTGCCCGACCCTCGTCGTCCGCGGCCTGGACGGCGAGTTGGGCCGCGCGGAGGCCCAGGAGATGGTCCGCGTCCTGCCCCGAGGGGCGTATGCGGAGATCCCCGACGCCGGCCACCTCCTCCACTACGACCAGCCGGAAGCCTGGCGCACGGCGATCGAGCCGTTCCTCAACGGCGTCCTGACGTCCTGACACCTGGGCTCAGCGCGGCGGGACCGCCCCGGCGTACACGTTGTTCGGCGTCACGATCGTGGTGATCGCCCGGGCGACCAGCGTGCTCGGCTCCTGGCCCTGGGAGGAGATGTCGGTGTTGAGCATGAGCACCAAGGTCGCCTTCTGGGAGGGCAGATAGACGGTCACGGTCTCGTAGCCCGGGATGGAGCCGTTGTGCCCGATCCAGCCGCTGGCATTGAAGATGCCGAGGCCGTAGCTGGTGCCGGGAAAGCCCGTCGGCAGCGTCTTGAGCCGCTCGGCCTGGGTCTCCGGGCTGAGCAGCTCCCCGGTCGCGACGATCTTCGCCCAGCGGCGCAGGTCCTCCAGGTCCGAGATCATCGCCCCCGCCGCCCAGGCCCAACTGGGGTTCCAGTCCGTGGAGTCGGTGACCTCGCCGCTCAGCGTCTGGTTGGTGTAGCCCCGCGGGTGCGGCTCGGGGAACTCCGATCCCTCGGGAAGCAGCGTGTGCCGCAGCTCGGCCGGGCGGAGCACCCGCTTGTCGATGAAGTCGACGAGGCGGTGACCGCTGACCTTCTCGACCACGAGGCCGAGGAGGATGAGGTTGGTGTTGGAGTACTCGAACTGCGCCCCCGGCGCGAAGGTGTTCTTGTGCCGGTAGCCATAGGCGAGCACCTCGTGCGGGGTGAACGAGCGCTGAGGGTCGCTCAGCAGATCCTGGATGAAGTCCGGGTCGGACGTGTACGGGAAGAGGCCGCTGCGCATCTCCGCGAGGTGGCGCAGCGTGATCTTGTGTCCGTTGGGGACCCCGCGGATGTAGTCGGCGATCGGGTCGTCCAGCCGGACCTTGCGGTCGTCGACGAGCTTCAGGAGCGCGGTGACCGTGAAGGTCTTGGTCTCGCTGCCGATCCGCACGTAGCCGTCGGTGGACATCGGCTCGCCCGTGACCTTGTCGGCGACACCGAACGCGCGGACGTAGCTGCCCTTCCCCGGCATCCACAGCCCGGCGACGAGGCCCGGGATGCCGGCCTGCTTGCGGACGTCCTCGATGGCCTTGTCGAGGCGAGCGGTCAGCTCGGGGCCGAGACCGTCGGGCGGGCAGTCCTCCGCGCCGTGGTGGGCGACGACGGCGGGGACGGCTGTGGCGGGAGTGGTGGCCACCGGGGCCAGCACGGACGCCACGAGCAGAGCGGCGGCGAATAGACGGCGGGCGCGGGTACGTCGCATGTCGGGGGTGCCTCTTCCGGTTCAGGATCGGGAACGCCAACGTGACCCCCGCGACGCCTTGGCGCTCCTTCCTCGACCCGGGACCCCGGTGAGTCCACTCGTTCGGACCCGGGCGGCCCCTGCCTCAGGCGAGGACGTGCTGTGAGGGGAACGTGAACTGGGCGCCCCCTCCTGTCTGTTTGAATGATCATGTCAGTGCGATGCATGAGCAAAGAGACGGGGAAAACGCGGTGGGACGACAGTTCAGGTCGGGGCTGGCTCTCGCGGGGGCGATGCTGCTGCTGAGTGCGTGCGGAGAAGACGGAGGTTCGGGCTTCGAGGGTGCGCCCGGTGGCGACCCCCTGAAGGGCGACAAGGGGGTCGCGGACGTCAAGACCGCGCCTCTCGCGCAGGAGGGCACCGTCTCGGTGATGTTCTGCGCGGAAACGATGACCGCCAGAGGGGGGACCCTGTACGGGGTGACGGTGCGGTCCTACGCCGTCAAGGACGGGAAGCTGGTGGCCGAGCGCAGCTCCGTGTTGCCGCCCGGGTTCAAGCCCATGTCCGGCTGCCCGAGCGACACCCCGGACATGCCGACGCACTACTCGTTCAGCAAGGACCTCACGATGCTGGCGGGCCTCTCCGAAACGACCCGGGCCGCTGCTGTCGACACGTCGACGGGTGAGGAGATCGCGCCTCCCGATCCGGACGCCTTCGACAAGGACCTGGAGTCGAACGCTGCTGTCTTCCACCCGGTGACCAACCAGCTCTGGTACGACTCCGACCCCGACAACTACGGGGTGAAACTGCCCAGGTACTTCCGGGACCCCAAGGGCGGTGCGGCGAGCCAGCAGATGGTGCCGCACGAGCAGCTCGCGAGCCACATGGCCAAGGACAGTGCCACCGCAGCCACGGTCCTGGCTGCGGGCGAGAGCGACTCGCCCGTCTCGCCGTCGGGCGTCGTGGCGTTGGGCAGCAACATCGAGGGCCTCGGCTTGGCGCGGGTGAAACCAGGCAGCGACGGGCTTCTGGAGGAGCTCAAGTCGGCTGCCCTGCGTGTGCCTGGTGCGCAGTCCGGGGACACCGGCGTGAAGGTGCACTGCGACCCGGCCTTCTGGCGTGACGACACCACCCTGGTCTGCCGGCACGACAGCCTTGAGCAGCTCACCTTCAGCGCGGACTACCAGAGCGTCACCAAGACCGAGAAGCTGCTCCCCGAGAGCGACCGGGGCGCAGGAGATCCCACGCCCTCCCCGGACGGCAAGAGCCTCGTGTTCCTGTCCGAGAACAGCAGCGACCAGTGGGTGCTGTACCGCTCCGACTTCGCCACTCCGGGCGCCCAGCCGGTGAAGATCGCCGCGTTGGATATGCCCATCGACGGCTCGGACGATCACGTCGTGTCGCTGATCAGCTGGAACTGACGGATCAGCCCGTTCATCCCTCGGCCTGGCCGGCCCCCCCCCCAGCCCACCCAACACCCCCCGGGCGGGGGGGGGCGCGGGGGGGGGGGCCAAATTGGGGCGAGAGTCGGTGGGGAGGCC
>NZ_JBHWBS010000163.1:7768-9001 GCF_042735655.1 Streptomyces sp. NPDC059567
ATCGGTGGGCCCGTCTACACTATCCACCCCACCACCCCCCCTCACCACGCCCCCCAGACCCCCCACCCCCCCCCCCCCCCGCGCCCCCGCGCCCCCCCCCCCCCCCCCTCGGCGTGTCCACCTTGTCGCACGGAGCGAGTCGTCAGGCGCCGGGCGTCCCGGCCGACAACCCCCGCCGCAGGCACTCGCTCAGCCGGGCCGCGATCGTGCCGTCGAGGTCGAGGCGCGGGTTGAAGATCGTGACGTCGAACCCGACGGCACCCTCGTGCGCCAGCGCCGTCCGCAGTACGTCCTCCAGCTCCGCCCAGCTCAGCCCACCCGGCTGGCGGTAGTCCACGGCGGGCATGATCGCGTCGTCCAGGACGTCGACATCGAGATGGATCCAGAACCCGTCGCCCAAGGTCAGCCGGCCCATGACCTGACGGACCGCCTCGGCGGCCCCGACCGCGCGCACGTCGTCGAGGTCGAGCGCGCACAGCCGTAGCGGCAGTGGCTGCATCCCCGCCGCGGCGGACTCGACGGCGTCCCGGAACCCGAACGCGACGACGTCCTCGTCCCGAACGAGCGGCCCCCGCCCTTCGAGATCGGCGAGCAGCCGGGGACCACGGCCGGTGGCCAGGGCGAGCTCCATGGACGCGACCTCGCCGGTCGGCTCGGCGGACGGCTGGTAGAAGTCGGTGTGCCCGTCGAGGAACAGCAGTCCGTACCGGCCACGGCGGCGCAGGGCGAGGAGGTTGCCGAGCAGGATGCTGCAGTCACCGCCGAGGACGACGGGAAAGCGCCCCGAGTCGAGAACCTCGCCGACGACGTCCGCCAGCTGTACGGAGTACTCCGCGATGCCGCCCGGATTGAGCACACCGGTCTCGACGTCCCGCTTCGGGTCGTACACGGGCGCCTCGACGCGGCCGACTCGCGCCATTCCGCCGAGCAGGGCCGCCGGCAGGTCCTGAACGCCGGACGGCCGCAGCCCGAGCACGGACGGAGCTTCGATGATCGCCGGTTCACGGCCGGACAGCGGCATATGTCCATGGTGCCGCAGGGTGACCGGTTTCTGAGGGTCTTGAGGCCTGGGCTCTGGTGGGTTTCGGGGTTCTGAGGGTCTTGGTGCGAGGGCCCTCGCGAGCTTCTGGGTCGGCCGCCCTCGTTCCGAGTGTGGCGACCGGAGTCGGTGGGTCAAGGGCGCTCCTGCGTCGCGTCGGCTTCGCCGATTGCGCTGCGCTTCACCCTTGACCC
>NZ_JBHWBS010000164.1:0-2479 GCF_042735655.1 Streptomyces sp. NPDC059567
GACACCCCCACCGATAAAAACACTCCCATTATGGTGGGCCGGTTCTGTTGTTTATAAGAGACCGGTACCGATCGGTACGGGGGCGCCCCTTCTTCGTGCAGAGATCGTCAGCGCATCTTTCCGCCGCGCGGCATCCGCATGCCCTTCGGCATCGGACCCTTCGGCAGGGGCATGTTGCTCATCAGGTCGCCCATGGCGCGCAGCCGGTCGTTGGCCGCCGTCACCTGCGGGCCGGAGAGCACCCGCGGCAGCTTCAGCATGGTCGTACGGACCTTCTTCAGCGGCACCTGGCCCTCGCCGTTGCCGACGACGATGTCGGTCACCGGAACGTCGACGACGATCCGGGCCATCCGCTTCTTCTCGGCCGCGAGCAGCGACCGCAGGCCGTTCGGGTTGCCCTCGCCGACCAGCACGATGCCGGCCTTGCCGACCGCGCGGTGCACGACGTCCTGGTTCTTGTTCATCGCGACCGCCGGGGTCGTCGTCCAGCCGCGCCCGACGTTCTGCAGGACGGCGGCCGCCGCGCCGGGCTGCCCCTCCATCTGCCCGAAGGCCGCGCGCTCGGCACGTCGTCCGAAGATGATCGCCATCGCCAGCAGCGCCAGGATGAAGCCCAGGATGCCCAGGTAGACCGGGTGCCCGATCAGGAAGCCGATCGCGAGGAGAACGCCGAGTACGACGATGCCCACGCCCGCGACGACAAGCCCGACCTTCGGGTCGGCCTTTCGGGTCATCTTGTACGTGAGGGCGATCTGCTTCAGTCGCCCCTGGTTCGCAGCGTCACCGCTGCCCGTGTTTGCAGTCCTCGCCATGTCCTGAAGTTTACGTGGCCCGAGAGGCGCGGCCAGCCACCGCCTCCATCACATGCTGGGCCTCGACCCGGTCCTTGGCCCGGCGACGGTCCTCCAGGACGGAGGTCCAGGCGTTGCGGCGGGCGGTCCGCTGGCCGCTGCCGAGCAGCACGGCCTCCACGGCCCGCAGGGCATCGGTGACGGACGGGATCGCGGTGGCGCGGACGTGGGTCGCGGCCTGCATGACGGGGTCCTCCCTCAAGCATGGATGAGATGAGGTGGGGGGCTGAGCGAGAGATGTCGCTCGTGTTGTGGCGGTGTGTGAAGCCAGGCTCACAGACTGGTGTTACCAGCGCATGACTCGGTGGTCAAACACTGATGAAACGTTGATGCGGCCATCCGTGCGAACCCGTGAATGCTGACGCGGCCCGTACGCACCCCCTGACCTGCGGGGGCGTACGGGCCGCGACGAATTCGGCCACTACTGGCCAGTAACTACTTGTGCTTGGATTCACACGGTCGGCGTGGTGGCCGTCTCGCCGCGCTTCTCCATCGCCTGCTGGTAGAGCCGGCCGGCGCGGTAGGACGAACGGACCAGCGGGCCCGACATCACACCGGAGAAGCCGATCTCGTCGGCCTCCTCCTTCAGCTCCACGAACTCCTGCGGCTTCACCCAGCGCTCCACGGGGTGGTGGCGCACCGACGGGCGCAGGTACTGCGTGATCGTGATCAGCTCACAGCCGGCGGCGTGCAGCTGCTGCAGCGCCTCGCTGATCTCCTCACGGGTCTCGCCCATGCCGAGGATCAGGTTCGACTTCGTGACCAGACCGTAGTCTCGGGCCTTCGTGATGACGTCCAGCGAACGCTCGTAGCGGAAGCCGGGACGGATCCGCTTGAAGATCCGCGGCACCGTCTCGACGTTGTGCGCGAAGACCTCGGGGCGGGAGGCGAAGACCTCCGCCAGGAGCTCCGGCACCGCGTTGAAGTCGGGGGCGAGCAGCTCCACCTTCGTACGGCCGTCGGCGCGGCCCGCGGTCTGCTCATGGATCTGGCGCACGGTCTCCGCGTACAGCCAGGCGCCGCCGTCCTCCAGGTCGTCGCGCGCGACGCCGGTGATGGTGGCGTAGTTCAGGTCCATCGTGACGACCGACTCGCCGACACGGCGGGGCTCGTCACGGTCCAGCGCCTCGGGCTTGCCCGTGTCGATCTGGCAGAAGTCGCAGCGCCGCGTGCACTGGTCACCGCCGATGAGGAAGGTGGCCTCGCGGTCCTCCCAGCACTCGAAGATGTTGGGACAGCCCGCCTCCTGGCAGACCGTGTGCAGGCCCTCGCTCTTCACGAGGCTCTGCATCTTCGTGTACTCGGGACCCATCTTCGCCCGGGTCTTGATCCACTCGGGCTTGCGCTCGATGGGGGTCTGGGCGTTACGGACCTCCAGGCGCAGCATCTTGCGTCCGTCGGGTGCGACTGCGGACACGACCGGCTCCCTGTAGCTTCGATTCTTCGGCGCACACCAGGGTACGCCCGTTGTTCATGCGGTTTTGTTTACGCCTGGGCAACCTGTGGCCAGGGCCCGGCATTCCCTAGGGAGTGTGTTTGTGGATGGGGCGGGTTCGGAAATAAAGGCCCTTGGGGGAGTGGGAGAGGGGGTGGGTCTCGGTGTCTCGCGGGGGGAAGGCCCCGGGTGG
>NZ_JBHWBS010000164.1:2489-8885 GCF_042735655.1 Streptomyces sp. NPDC059567
CCCCGCCCACACACCGTGCGCACTCTTTTTTTGTTGTTTTTTTTGATCCCCTCTGGGACAGCTGCCCCACCCCCCCCACACTCCCTAGGCGTTCGCCTCTACGGGAGAGGTCTCGATCTCGCGCGGCTTCAGCTCCGCGTTCTCCAGGACCGCCTTCAGGTGCTTCTCCACCACCGGCAGGACCTCCTCGATGGTGACGTCCCGGCCGAGCTCGCTGGCCAGCGAGGCCACGCCCGCGTCCCGGATCCCGCAGGGGATGATCCGGTCGAACCAGGCGTTGTCCGGGTTCACGTTGAGGGCGAAGCCGTGCATCGTCACGCCCTTGGCGACCCGGATGCCGATCGCGGCCAGCTTGCGGTCCTCGCGGCGCTGGCCGGCGTTGGACGGGGCGTACTCCGGGCCGTTGAGCCGGGGGTCGAACTCCGGGTCGCTCAGCCGCGGGTCGAAGTCCAGCGAAAGGCCGCCGAGCGACGGACGCTGCTCCACCGGATCGCCCAGCACCCAGACACCGCTGCGGCCCTCGATCCGGGTGGTCTCCACGCCGAACTCGGCGGCGGTGCGGATCAGCGCGTCCTCCAGTCGGCGCACGTGTGCGACGACGTCGACCGGGCGGGGCAGCTTCATGATCGGGTAGCCGACGAGCTGGCCGGGGCCGTGCCAGGTGATCTTTCCGCCGCGGTCCACGTCGACGACCGGCGTCCCGTCCAGGGGGCGCTCGCTCTCCTCCGTGCGCCGGCCCGCCGTGTACACGGGCGGGTGCTCCAGGAGCAGACAGGTGTCGGTGATCTCGTCGGCGAACCGGGCGGCGTGCACCTCGCGCTGCTTGTCCCAGGCCACCTGGTACTCGACGGCGTCGTCGCCGAAGCCCAGACGGACGAATCGCAGCTCACTCACGGCAGTGCCTCCTCCTGGGTGCCGGTGCCGGGTTCCGGGGATCGTCCCGGGGCCGGCTCGGCACCATGCGTCATTCGCGCCCATGCCACTGTACGGCCGCCCGGCGGAAAGCCGTCCGGCAGGTGCGGAGGGCCGGGGACGAGGGCGTTTGCGTCAGCGACGGCCCTGATCCTCACACGATCGGATGAATGTGGGGCGAAGGAGGCGGTATGGGCGGTGAGGGCCGCTAAATTCACGCCGTTCCATGAGGGTCCACACGGGCTTGCTCCGGGGCCCGGAAGGCAGGAGACCGCACAGCTGATGACGGAACGACCTCCGCAGCGCATCCCGAACCGCCAGCTCGCCGCGCTCATCGCCGAAGCCGGGTTCTCCAACGCGGGCCTGGCCAGGAGGGTGGACCAGCTCGGCCTGGAGCACGGACTCGACCTGCGGTACGACAAGACCTCCGTGACCCGTTGGCTGCGCGGTCAGCAGCCGCGGGGAACCACTCCCGCCCTGATCGCCGAGGTCTTCACCCGGCGCCTGGGCCGTCGCCTCTCCGCGCAGGACCTCGGTCTGGACGCCTGCGCCCCCGTCTACGCGGGGCTGGAGTTCGCGGCGACGCCCGAGGAGGCGGTCGACATCGTCAGCGGGCTGTGGCGGAAGGACTCCGGCAGCCATGTCGAACTGCGCAAGATCGCCTTCACCCCGGCCGGGCTCGTGGTCCCGAGCCGGGACTGGCTGATCGGCCGGGCGGACGAGCGGGTCGCCCGGGGGGACTTGGCTGCGCCCAACGGGCGGCTCGGCTCGGAGGGTCGGCTCGGCTCCGACGGTCGGCCCGGCTCGGAGGGTCGGCTCGGCTCCGACGGTCGGCTCGGCGCCGACGGCCGGGTCGCGGCGGAGGCCCGGCACGGCGCCGAGGCGCGTCCGGGCGGAGACGGGGGACGGCTCGCCACCGAAGCGCGCCGTCCGGTCCAGGACCCCCGGGTGCCGCCGCAGGGCAGGGTCTCCGTCCCCCGCCAGCGCGGCACCGACCGGGGCCCCGGGCAGCGGGTCTCCAGCGGGGACATCGCCGCCCTCCGATCCGTCGGCGAGCTCTTCCGCACGCTCGACCACGCCTACGGCGGCGGCCACGCCCGCCAGGCACTCGTGCGCTACCTGGAGCACGAGGCCGAGCCGATGCTGCGCGGCACGTACGGCGAGTCCGTCGGCCGGCGCCTCTTCGCCGCGGCCGCCGACCTGACGAGGCTGGCCGGCTGGACCTCGTACGACATCGCCGCCCACGGCCTGGCCCAGCGGTACTTCGTCCAGGCGCTGCGCCTGGCGCAGGCGGCAGGGGACCGCGCGTACGGCTCGTACGTCCTGATCACCATGAGCCGGCAGGCGGTGTACCTCGGCCACGGGCGCGAGGCCGTGCAGCTGGCGCGGGTCGCCCAGCAGGGCGTGGGCTCCTCCGCGCCGCCCGTCGTCCAGGCGCTGCTGCATGCGGTGGAGGCCCGCGGGCACGGGGTGCTCGGCGAGGCGCGGGCATGCAGCGCGTCCCTCGCCCGGGCCGAGCGGGCCCTGGAGGCGGCCCGGCCGGGCGACGACGTGCCGTACTGGGCGCGGCCCTTCGACGAGGCGCAGCTCGCCGACGAGTTCGGCCACTGCCACCGGGACCTCCAGCAGTACCGCCCGGCGGCGCAGCATGCCGAACGCTCCCTCCAGCTGCGCGCGCCCGGCTTCGCCCGCAGCCGCCTCTTCTGCCGCGTGGTGCTCGCCTCGGCCCGGCTCGGCCTCGGCGAACTGGACCAGGCGTGCGCGCTGGGCGCGGAGGCGGCGCAGCAGGCGTCCGAGATGCGCTCGGCGCGGGCGGTGGAGTACGTACGCGACTTCGAACGCCGCCTGGAGCCGTACCGCGACGCGGCAGCGGTCCGCACGTACCGCGACCGCGTGGCAGCGATCGGCTGACGCGGGCGGGCGACGCCTACGCGCCGCGACCCGGCCCCGCCCACGTGCCCGCGGCCCCCGCCCCGCCCCGTTGTGGGCAACTGTTCCGCTGGGCTGGGGGTCCCCTCGGACGGAGTCTGGGGGAGGGTGGGCACAACGGACGGCGCCCTTGCAGGCGCCTCTGCCCCGTGCGCCCCGCGCCCAGCCCGTCCCGTGTGCCCACGCGTCCCAGCCCTGCGGGACGATTGCCCACACGGCGGGGGTGGCGGCGGGGGCGGGGTGTCAGGCTGCCTCCGGTGTTGATTCTTCGCGGGCTTGGACGCCCAGGTCTGACAGGACCGCCTGGGCCGCGCGGCGGCCCGAGGACAGGGCGCCTTGCGGTGTGGACGTGTCACGGTGGTCGCCGCAGACGTACAGGCCCGCCAGCAGCCGGACCGGCCGGCGCGGATCGTGCGGCGGCGGCATCGCCGGAATCGCGTCCGGGGTGTGGTGCAGGGCCAGCAGCTCCCACTCGTCCGTCGACGTGCCGTACAGCGTCGCGAGGTGCTTGCGGACCCGCCGCTCGGTGTCGTCCGGCGGAGTGCCCAGGACCGTCGAGGTCACGAGCACCCGGCCCGCCGGAGCCCGCGTGGGATCGACCGCGCTCATCACCGCCGTGTGCGCGACCGGGCCGCCCGGGTCGGACTCCAGGAGCAGTACCGGGTCGGCCGTCGGCGCGGCCGGCACGGTGTGGTGCAGCACCGTGACCGGGTGGAAGGCGGGGGTCCGCAGCCCGGGCAGCAGCTCGGCGGCCGTGCGCGCCCCCGTCGCCAGCACGACCGAGCGGCAGCGGAACACCCCGTGCTCCGCCGTCGCGACCCGGTCGACCGCGATGTCCGTGACCCGGACGCCCGTACGGACCGTGCCGGACGGCAGCGTCGCGGCCAGCAGGTCGGGCAGCGCGCCCGAGCCGCCCTCCGGCACGCACAACCGCCCCCGGGCGAACGCGCGCAGCGCCACATCGGCCCATCGGCTGGACGTCGCGAGATCCGGGTCGCCGAGCAGCGCGGCGACCAGGGGCCGCAGCACCCCCTGGACGGTACGGGCCGGCAGCCGGGCCGTCAGGGCCTCGCGCGCGGCCCGCTCCGGACGGGTCAGCAGCCGCTGCACGGGTGTCGCCGCGAGCCGCGCCAGCGAGGCACCGAGCCGCGCCTGGTCGAGCGAGGCGGCCGGATGACGCGGGGCGCTCGCAAGGGCGCGCGCCACCGTGAAAGCTCCCCCTACGCGCCGGGGCGCGTGGGGAGACCCCCACCCCACGCCCCAGGGGCCCTGCGCGGACCCCCTCGCCGTGGCCCGGGCGCCCCGCGCGACCCCCACGCGCCAGGGCGCATGCGGGAACGGTTCACCGACCCTGACGTACCGTCCGTCGCTGTGCACCAGCGCCCCCGGTGCGAACGGCCGCAGCGCCACCCCGCCCAGTCCGGGCGTTCGGCACAGCTCCGCGTACGAGGCGGTCAGCAGCGGCCCGACCCGGTCGAGCCGGAAGCCGTCGATGTCGTCCGTGGTCATCCGGCCGCCGACCCGCGGCCCGGCCTCCAGGACCGTGACGCCGATCCCGGCGCTGGTCAGCCGGTGGGCGGCGGCGAGCCCCGCGATCCCGGCTCCCACGACGACGACGTCCGTGACGACGTCCGAATGGCGTGCGGTACTGAGCACGTGCCCCTCCCCAGGTCGGCGCGGCTGGTGGGGTGCCTATGCCCCCAACAGACCCCAGGAATGCCCGCGTTCGCATTCAGGGCCTGCCAGCCTAGGCAGCGCTCCCACGGGTGCCAGCAGCGCGCGACGGGGTGCACGAAGCACGGGGTCGCACATGCCGCGCTCCTGCCCGTGCTCAGGCTGCGGCGCGGATCGCCTCGTCGATCGTGGGGAACGCGAAGCGGAAGCCGGACTCCGACAACCGGCTCGGCAGCACCCGCTGACTGCCCAGCACATCCTGCGCGAAGTCGCCGAGTACGACCCTGAGCGCCGGCGCGGGGACCGCGCAGACCGTGGGACGGCGCAGGACACGTCCCATCGCCGCCGTCACCTCGCGGTTGGTGACCGGTTCGGGGGCCGTCAGATTCACCGGGCCCGAGAGGGAGTCGGTCTCGATCAGATGCCGCAGGGCGGCCACCTCGTCGTGCAGCGAGATGAAGCTCCAGTACTGGCGGCCGTCGCCCATCCGGCCACCCACCCCCGCACGGAAGACCGGGAAGAGGCGGCCCCACGCCCCGCCCTCGCGGGCCACCACCAGACCCGTGCGGGCGTACGCGACCCGGATGCCGGCCTCTTCGGCGGGGGCCGCCGCGGCCTCCCACTCCACGCACACCGACGGCAGGAAGCCCTCGCCCGCCGGTGCGCTCTCGTCCACCGCGCGTGAGCCGGTGTCGCCGTAGTAGCCCAGCGCCGTGCCGCACACCAGGACCTTCGGCGGGTCGGCCAGCGAGGCGAGGGCCTGCGAGATCGCCGTCGTACCGAGCACGCGGCTGTCGCGGATCTCCTTCTTGTACGCCTCGTTCCAGCGGCGCTCGCCGACGCCGGCGCCCGCCAGATGCACGACCGCGTCGACGCCGACGAGCCCCGCCGCGTCCACGTACAGCCGCGTGGGGTCCCACTCGACCTCGTCCGCGGTCCGGGCGGGCCGCCGCACCAGGCGGGACACCTGGTGGCCGTCGGCGCGCAGCGAGCGCACGAGGGCGGAGCCGATGAGTCCGGAGGCGCCGGTGACCGCGATTCGGGAGCGTTGCATGGGGACATCCTGCCCTCCCCGGTCCGCACATGGCACAGTTGCCGACATGATCGCGCCGGAGACGCACATACGACGGGCCCTTCCCGCCGACGAGGACGCCCTCGGGGAGCTGGACCGCACCACCTGGTCGCCGCTGCATGCCGTGATGCCCGCGCCGGAACCCCCGTACGAACCCTTCTTCGACGAGCGGCACCGGCCCGAGGACTATCTGGTCGCGGAGCAGGGGCGGGCCGTCGTCGGCTACCTGCGGCTCGTGCCACCCACCCCGCTCGCCTGCAACGCGCACGTCCGCCAGATCCAGGGCCTCGCCGTCGCCGAGAGCGCCCGCGGCCGGGGCGTGGGCCGCGCCCTGCTGCGCGCCGCCGTCGAGGAGACCCGGCGGCAGGGCTGCACCCGGCTCACCCTGCGCGTCCTCGGCCACAACAAGCCCGCCCGCGCCCTCTACGAGTCCGAGGGCTTCACGGTCGAGGGAGTCCTGCCCGGCGAGTTCTTCCTGGACGGCGCGTACGTCGACGACGTCCTGATGGGACGCGCGGTCACGCCGTAGGCCGTGTCGGGACGGTCTCGCCGTGGGCCGTGTCGGGAACGGTCCCGTCCGGCCTCGCGAAGACCGGCGCGCCCGCCCGGCCTCGCGAAAGCCCGGCACGCCCGGAAGGTGCGAGGCGCGCCCTCAGGGCGGACGGCGCGAGGCGGGAGTTCCGGGCGGACGGCGATGCCCTCCGGAGACTCCCTAGGGGGTGTCTTGCCGATCATGCCGGGCTCGCGGCGTCTGGCACCGCGCCTCGCCGCGTTGTCGTCGGTCGGCATGGCTCCGCCATGCCTCCCTC
>NZ_JBHWBS010000165.1:0-8796 GCF_042735655.1 Streptomyces sp. NPDC059567
CCCTCCCGGCGGGGCGGCCCCGCCACATAAACGAACACCCCCCCGTCCGGGCCCCCCCGGAGCCGCCCCTCCCCCCCGGGCCCCCCCCCCACCACCCGGGGGCGGGGGGCCCGACCCGTAGCAGAGCTACAGCGGCGGAGAGGTCGGTTGGGTCCGCCAGAAGCCGCACTGGTGGTCCGTCGCGAACGACGAACTCGTTCGCGTCGCCTCGGGGTTGAGCGAGAGGACCGTCCCGCTCCCGGTCGTGGGCCAGGCAGTCTGCCCCGGTACCACCGGCGAACCGAAGCGGGCGAAGGCACCCCAGTAGCGCTTCATCCGCGTCGCGAGCGCCGCCTGGACCTGGGTCAGCGGCCGGTCGCCCGCCGTGAAGTCGTGCAGATACGCCAGTTCGGCGCTGTGCGCGTTCGACATGTCGAGCCCCGGAACCTGCGTGCCCGCCAGAGTCGGGGAGTCCGGGTCGTCGAACTCGTACGCGTACGTCGGCACTTGCGAGGCGAACAGCTGCGCCGTCCACGCCGTGTGGCAGGCGAAGGAGGAGTCGGTCATGACCGCCGACAGCGCCAGGTACGGCGAGCCGTACGCCGAGACCGGATAGCGGGCGAGCACCTCCGGCCCTGCCGCCCCGTACCCCGCCAGGATCTGCGCCTCGTACTCCTCCTCCGTCAGCCTCGGCTGGGACAGTGCCACGAACAAGCGCGATTCGGATCGGGTGCTGCCGATCACCACCGGCACCTTGTTCCACTTCCCGCTGCCGATCGCGGCGGCCGGAGCCACCGGCAGCAGCCCGTCACCCGAGGCCGGCCCCGAGGTGGGGAGCGTGCGCGCCGCCTCGACCAGCGCCGCCGCCGGAGCGGCGCGCAGGCACGCGGCGAACGTGGCCGCATCGGTGCAGCCCACCCGCCCGGCGAACTCCCGAGCCTGCGACTCGGCCCGCGCACTGTCGGGCGTCCCGATCAGCGTGCACGGCCCGCTCTGCAGCACGGCGCGGTGGAACAGCCCGGACGCCGAGGGCGCGGCCAGCAGCCCGCAGACCGAAGCGCTGCCCGCCGACTGCCCCGAGACCGTCACATTGCCGGGGTTCCCGCCGAACGCCGCGATGTTCTGCCGCGTCCAGCGCAGCGCCTCGACCTGGTCCAGCAGGCCGAACGAGCCCGTACGCCGTGCGTTCTCGCGCGCCAGTTCGGGCAGCGCCAGGTAACCGAGCTGGCCGAGCCGGTAGTTGATGCTGACCACGACGCTGTTCGTGAGATCGGCCATCGTCCGGCCGCCGAACTGAGTGCCCGTTCCCATGGTGTAAGCGCCCCCGTGGATCCACAGGATCACCGGTAGCCGGGCCCCGGTCCGGGCCCCCTTCGGTCGGTACACGTCCAGGTAGAGGCAGTCCTCGCTGACGGCCGAGGGATCCGCGAGGCCGAACGGCGAGAACTGCACGCAGGCCGGCGCCTGCCGGTCCGCCTCCCGCACGCCGCCCCAGCGGAGCGGCTCGCGCGGCGCCCGCAAGCGGGCCTCCCCGACCGGGGGTGCTGCGTAGGGGACCCCGAGAAACTCCTCCGCCCCGTCGTGGGCCTTTCCCCGAAGCCGGCCCTGCGCAACGGTGACCACCGGCCGCTGCAGCGTGCCCGCCGAAGCCGAAGCCGAAGCCGAAGCCGAAGCCGAGGTGGAGGTCGACTCCGAGCCCGAGGCGGCGGCCGGGACCGCCGACGCGAGCAGTGCCACCAGGGTGAGGGCCGTACCGAGCAGGGGTCTTGTCGAAGTGGGCCGGTTTCCAGGCCGCTTCATCCATCCTCCTGAGTTGGCTGGTGCGGGTGGAGCGGTGGTCAGGGACGCAGACCGGCGATCAGGGCAGAAGTGGTGGCATGGTCGGCGGGGCCGGCGTTCCAGTTGGCGTTCATCGGGCTGACGGCGATCCTGCCCGCGATGATGGCCTCCACGTCACCGCCCTTCGCCGCCGGCCGCATGTCCACCGTCACGGCGACCTTCCAGGTGCCGTCGCCCGAGTCGGTGAAGTTCGGTTCGAGGATCGTCTGCGGATCCTGGAAGGTGGTGGACACCCCGGCGGCGGTGCCCTTGCCGTCGGCGCCGACGACCGGGTGGTTCACGTTCAGGCCGACGCCCTTGGGCAGCAGCGGTCCGGACTTCGCCCGTGTCCGCAGCCGGTCGATGAGCTTGACGGCGAAGTCGAGCGTCGGGCCCATCGCGTTGACGGTCGTCACCGGATCGGGCACCGAGAGGCCACCGGTGCTCAGTGCGATGGCGGGTACCCCGGACTCCACCGCCGCGACGGCGCCGCCGACCGTGCCGGAGTGGCTGGCGAGCCCGGCGACGTTCGGCCCGAAGTTGGTGCCGGACACGACGAGGTCGGGGGCGCGGCCCTCGAAGACCTCGGAGAGGCCGAAGGCCACCGAGTCGCCGGGGCTGCCGTCGACGGCCCACACCTTCGGCTCCGGGTGCTTCACCGTGATCGTGGGGGCGTTCGACATCTTCGTACCGGTGCCGCTCTGGTTGGTGAGCGGGGCGACGATCGTGACGTCGTGCCCGGCTGCGGTCAGGCGCTCGAACGCCTTGCGGATGCCGGGTGCGTTGTAGCCGTCGTCGTTGGTGAGCAGGATCCGCAGCGGAGCGGCGGGCGCGGTGGGAGTCGTGTGTGCCGGGGCGGTCTGCGGCGAGGCGACCGCGGGCGCCGTCCCCGCGAGCGCCGTGGTGCACAGGATCAGCATGGCCGGCGGCAGGACTCGCTTGCGTCTCACAGGAGGCTCCTAGGAAGAGGGAGGCAGGGGGAGATGAGGGTGCGGTGGCGCGAGGGTGCTGTTTCGCGAGGGTGCGGTGGTGCGATGAGGTGGTACGGGACCGGCGGGCACGTGACCCTCGGCATGTGCCCGCCGGAGTACGGGTGGTCGGGCGGCGTCGGCGTGGGCCGCGGCCGACGGGGCCGGGTCTCCCTGTCGGAACCCGGTCCGCCGTGCCGGCAAGGCAAGGCACGGCAACCGGCACCCGATCCGAAAGAGCCGACCAGCGAGATCAGCGCACGCTGCGGATCGGGAGGATGGCGAGCGCGCCGATCAGCGACAGGGCGCCGCCGGCCAGGAACAGCGGGGTGTACCCGCCCAGCGCGGTGACGATGGCGGAGGCGACGAACGGGGCGACGATCTGCGGCCCGGCGTTCGCGATGTTCAGGACGCCCATGTCGCGGGCCGCGTCCTCCGCGCGGGGGAGGACCAGGGTGACCAGCGCGGTGTCGACGGCCATGAAGCAGCCGAAGGCGAGTCCGTTGAGGGCGCTGAACACGAGCATTCCGGTCCAGGTCGGGCTGATGACGGGGACCACCATGACCACCCCGGCCAGCGCGGCCGAGACGCCGACGAACACCTTGCGGCGGTTCCAGCGGTCGGACAGCAGGCCGCCGACGACCGTGGACACGGCCACGGCGACCATCGACACCGGTGTGAGGATCGCGATCGCGGCGGGCGGGGTCATTCCGGCCGGAAGCTCGATGTGGTCGCCCAGGATGTACAGCTGGTAGCCCACGACGGAGAAGTAGCCCAGCACCATCAGCGCGCGTCCGATGAAGGCCCAGCGGAAGTCGTGATTGGCCAACGACGAGAGGAACGCGGCGAGTTGGGAGCCAATTCCCGCCTTGGGGGCGGGCTCGGTGCGCGGGGTGTCGCGGCAGAAGACGGAGAGCAGCAGGGCGGCCACGGCGACGATCGCGCCGAAGATCAGGTATCCGGTGCGCAGCTGCGTCGCCGTCTGCGAGGCGATGAGGACGCCGGCGGTACCGCCGATCGGCATTCCCAATCCCACCAGCGCGGACGCCGTGCCGCGGCGGGCCGCGGGGACGCGGTCGGGCACGATCGCGGTGACCGCCGCCTGGTAGGTGTTCATCGTCGCCTGGACCAGACACCAGCCGATGCCGACGAGCAGCGCGGTGGTGACGCTGCCGAGAAGGGCCAGGGCGAGCAGCGCGCCGAGGGCGCCGCCCAGGATCCAGGGGTTGCGGCGGCCGCTGCGGTCGGAGAGGGCGCCGGCGATCGGGTTGAAGGCGGTCGCGAAGATGGCGCTGATGCCGCCGATCAGTCCCAGGACGGCGACCTTGTCGTCAGGGGCGATCGCGGCGACCTGGGTGGGCAGGAGGACGGAGCCGACGCCCATGTAGACCGCCATCATGGCGGAGTTGGCGACCAGCAGCAGGAGCATGAGCCCGCGCTGGCGTGGAGCTTCCGGTTCCGCGGTGGTGGCGGTGGTGTCGGCGCCTGCGGCCGGCGGGTCGATCGGATCGGTGAGCTCGTTCGTGGCCATGACGACTCCTGGGAGGACGGAGCGGGGAGGTGGAGGGGTACGGGACCGGTGTCGGCCGGGGTGTGGGCCGTGATGCGTCGGTTCCGGTACACGGGTGGGCGGTACACGGGTGAGGGAGACGCCCCGAGAGCGGTCGCGGGGCGGCGGTGTCGCCGGAAGCCGTTGCTGACGGCTGCGGCCGACAAGATGCTGTTACACGTGTTACCCGCAGCGCTTGGAGACTGTGTAGCACCCATTTCCGGCCTCCGCTAGAGCTTGTGCCCGGTCGTTGCGCAGATCGTGACCGAGGAGAGAACCGCACGTGGGGCACGTGTAACCACTCGGACGGCGGTGCTGACCAGGGCGATCGTGTCTCGAAACCCTCTTGCTCTTGTGGCGGTGGTCACGCATCCGCAATACTCCGTGCCGCACCGCGACGGCCTTACGGCTCCGGTGCTCCTGCCGGCCCATGCAGCCGTACGACCTACACATGCACGGCCGAGCGACACCACTCCTCCCCGCCTCCGCGTTCCCGTGTCGTCGCGCCTCCTTCGCCACCGCGTCCCCCTGGCGCCGAGCCTTCCCGCCTCCCCTCGCCGCGCCTTCTCCCTGTCCGCGCCGCCTCCCGTCCCGTTTCCTCCCCTCGCACCGCCTACCGTCCCGCCTCCTCTGCTCCCGTCCGCCCGGCTCTCGCCGTCTTCCGTTCCGCTTCCTCCGCCTCCGCGCCCCACCGCTCCCGCTCCTCACCCTCCCCGTACCCCCCCGCCCCACCCTTCCGCGCACCCCGCGCCAGCCCTCCCGTGCGCCCCACCGCTCCGGGTGAACACCGTGAAAGGCCCGCCATGATGCCGAGCCCACCCGACGCCACGCCGCCCCCGCCCCCGCTTCCCGCGCATCCTCCCCGCCATCACCTCCCGGCAGCTCCGCCGCGCCACGCGCTTGCCGTCGGAATCGCGCTCCTCCTCGCGCCGCTCCTGATCGGGCTGTGGCTCCGGGTTGTCGACCGCCCGTTCTTCCAGGGGGTCGACGATCGCTGGGTGGAGTCGATGGACGGCTCGCAGGCCGACGCGGCCACCGGCTTCGCCACCGTTCTCGACCGGCTCGGCGGCCCGCTCGGCCTGATCCTGCCGCTGATCCTGTGCGGCGTCCTCTGTGTCTACGGGCGCTGGCGCTCGGCGCTGTACGTGTTCGCGGCCAACGTTCTCGCCAACGTGGTCGTGGTGCTGCCGCTCAAGCAGCTGGTCGACCGCCCCCGTCCGCCGTATCCCTGGGTCCTCGTCAATGACGGCTCGTACCCCTCCGGGCAGGTCTTCAGCGCGGTGGCCTTGATGTTCGTGGCCGCGGTGGTGCTGTTCCCGCCGCGTGCGCGACGCTGGTGGTGGCTGTTCGGTACCGCGTACGTCGTCGCCATGATGTGGAGCCGCACCTGGCTGCACGCCCAGTGGCTCAGTGACACCTTTGCCGGCGCGCTGGCCGGAGTCGGGGCATGTCTGCTGCTGTGGCGGCTGTTCGAGCCCCTGCTGAAGACGGAGGCGGAGCGCACGGCGGCCAACAGCCTGTGGCTGTGAGACCTGCGCTATAGCGGATAGTTGACGATCGAAGAATTTTCGCAATATTCTCGATCGGGTCGGCGCGTGTTCTGCGCGCGGCCCAGGAAGGATTGGCTCATGGCTCTCACCCCAGGCCCGGACCACACGCTGATCGACCTCCCCGCGGGGCGCCTGCGCGGCACGACCGAAGGCGGGGTCGCCGTGTTCCGCGCCGTGCCCTACGCCGCACCCCCGGTCGGTGACCTGCGCTGGCGCCCCGCTCAGCCGCACCCGGGCTGGAGCGGCACCCGGGACGCGACCGCCGACGGCCCCAGCGTGCCGCAGCTGTACATGGAGGGTGGGGATCCGGTCCTCGGCGGTCATGGATCGCCGCCCTTCGACGAGGACAGCCTGACGCTCAACGTCTGGACCCCGGCGGCCGACGGCGCCCGTCGGCCGGTGCTCGTATGGATCCACGGAGGCGGCTTCGTCTCGGGCTCCGGATCGATGCCGAACTACTCCGGAGCGACCTTCGCCCGCGACGGTGACCTCGTGGTGGTGAGCATCAACTACCGCATCGGTCCGCTGGGTTACCTCTACACCGGCCAAGAGGAGGGCAACCCCGAAGGTGCCGGCAACGCCTGGCTCAGCGACCAGCTGGCCGCCCTCCGCTGGATCGCGGCGCACATCGCCTCGTTCGGCGGCGACCCGGACAACATCACCGTCGCCGGGCAGTCGGGCGGCGCGCTGTCCACGGCCGCACTTGCCGGACTCCCCGAGACCCAGGGGCTGATCAAGCGCGTGATCCTGCAGAGCCCGCCCTTCGGGCTCGACCTCCCCGGCCCGGACGCGTACCTCGAACGGACCGCCGCCTACCTGGAACTGGCCGGCGTCAAGAGCGTCGCGGAACTGCGCGAACTCCCCTGGCCCGTACTGATCGGCGCGGCCGGCGGGCTGTTCGCCCGGACGTCACGCTGGGGCTACTGGCCGACCCCGTTCCTGCCCGTCATCGACGGGGTCACCCTGACGCGCCACCCGGTGGAGGCCCTCCTGCACGGAGCCGCGACCGGCGTCGACGTGATGATCGGCTGGACCCGCGAAGAGGCCAACTTCGGCTTCGCCCTCGACCCGGGGTACGCGGCCGCCGACCGGAAGCAGGTGACCGCCCGGATCGCCGAGACCTTCGGGGCCGAGGCCGCACCCGAGGTGTACGCGGCCTACGAGCGGACCCGGCCCGGCGGGGGCCCCGCAGAGGTGCTGATGGACCTGATCACGGACGAGCTCTTCCGCGTCCCCGCCGTGCGACTCGCCGAGGCCAGGGCGGCATCGGGGCGGCCCGTCTGGGCCTACCAGTTCGACCTGCCCACGCCCGCGCACGACGGCCGCCTCGGCGCCGCCCACTGCCTCGAGCTCCCCTTCGTCTTCGCCAACTTCGACCAGTGGGCGCACGCGCCGTTCCTGGCCGGGCTCGACCCCACGGTCCGTGACGGCCTGGCGCACACCATGCACCAGGCCTGGATCGCGTTCGCCCGGACCGGCGACCCGAACCACGCGGCGATGCCGACCTGGGATCCGTACGGCGTGGAGACGCGCACCACGATGCGTTTCGACTCGGTGGTGACCGCTCTCGGGGACCTCGCAGGTGACTCGCGTCGCCTGCACGAAACGGTGGGGCGAGACCTCCCGGCGTAACGCCCGCGCTCCCTTCTCAGCGGAAGGGAGCGCGGGGGGAAGGAATAGCGAGCCCGCGGTGGGCCGGGCGCTGTCGCGCACGGCTCACCGCTCTCGTGGTCTAACTCGTGTAACCTCGATGGTGGAAGAAGGTACGACCGCAGGCACGAACCCACCGCAAGGAGCGTCAAGGGACGTCATGGCAGAAGAAACCCCCGTCCCCGCCTCGATCACGAGCGCCGATGTGGCACGCCTCGCCGGGGTGTCCCGTGCCACCGTCTCCTTCGTGCTCAACGACACCCCGGGCCACCGGGTCAGCGAAAGCACCCGTGCCCGCGTCCTCGACGCGGCCGACCGGCTCGGATACGTCCCGCACGCCGCCGCCCGGTCCCTGCGCGCCGGTCGCAGCAATCTCGTCCTGATGCCCGCCTCGATCTCCGCGATCGGCCGGCTCGTCAGCGACTGGGTCGACGACCTGCACAGCGAACTCGACCGCCGCGGCTACACGGCCGTCCTCCACGCGGGCCGCTTCGCCGACCCCGTCGACGCCGCCCGGGCCTGGGCGGAACTGCGCCCGGCGGCGGTCGTCGCCCTCGACGGGGACCGCCTCACCACACAGGCCGCCGAGTTGCTGCGCCGCGCCGGAGTGCGCGGACTGCTCGCCTTCGCGTCCCACCCGCTGCCCGGCGTCCACACCATCGGCTTCGACCACGCCCGCATCGGCGCCACGGCCGCCGAGCACCTGATCACCCGCGGCCGGAACCGTATCGGCGTCGTCATGCCCCAGGAGCGCGGCCTCGACGCCTTCGCCAGGCCGCGCCTCGCGGGAGCCGAATCGGTCGCCGCACGACACATGGCCACCGTCACTCCGGTGGAACTCGCCTACACCCGGGAGTCCGCCGCCGCGCTCGCCGGCCGCTGGGCGAGCCTGGACCTCGACTCCGTCTTCGCCTACAACGACGAGTACGCCGCACTGCTGCTGCACGCGCTCAAGGCCGAGGGCATCGCGGTGCCGGACGAGGTCGCGATCGTAGGTTCCGACGACCTCGTCCTTTCGGCGTTCCAGCAGCCCCCGCTCAGCACGATCCGCCTGGACCTGGCCTCACCGGCTCAGATCGCGGACGCCCTGCACCAGCTGATCGAGACCGGCTCGACGGCGCCCATCCCCGCCATAGAGGCCGTGCTCGTCCATCGCCAGACCTCCTGAGCGTTCATCCCCTTCAAGGATCTGCGGCCCCGCCTCTCCGAGGGACCGCCTCCCACCGGAACAGCGGTGACCCACTGGGGAATGCGGCGGCTCCCGGTCCGTGGGGTTCACGGG
>NZ_JBHWBS010000166.1:0-8522 GCF_042735655.1 Streptomyces sp. NPDC059567
GTCGTCAGGCGTCGACCTTCTCCATGACCTCGTCGCTGACGTCGAAGTTGGCGAAGACGTTCTGCACGTCGTCGCTGTCCTCGAGCGCGTCGATCAGCTTGAAGATCTTCCGCGCGCCCTCTTCGTCGAGCTCGACCTGCATGGTCGGGACGAAGTTGGAGTCGGCGGAGTCGTAGTCGATGCCGGCCTCCTGGAGGGCGGTGCGGACCGCGACCATGTCGGTGGCCTCGCTGATGACCTCGAAGCTCTCACCGAGGTCGTTGACCTCCTCGGCACCCGCGTCGAGAACCGCGCCGAGGACGTCGTCCTCGGTCAGCTCTCCCTTGGGCAGCACGATGACGCCCTTGCGGTTGAACAGGTACGACACCGAGCCGGGGTCGGCCATCGAGCCGCCGTTGCGCGTCATAGCGACGCGGACGTCGGAGGCGGCACGGTTGCGGTTGTCGGTGAGGCACTCGATGAGCACCGCGACACCGTTCGGGCCGTAGCCCTCGTACATGATCGTCTCGTAGTCGACGCCGCCGGCCTCGAGGCCGCCGCCGCGCTTGATCGCCGAGTCGATGTTCTTGTTCGGGACGGAGCTCTTCTTCGCCTTCTGCACGGCGTCGAACAGCGTCGGGTTACCGTCCAGATCGGCGCCGCCGGTCCGGGCGGCAACCTCGATGTTCTTGATCAGCTTCGCGAAGAGCTTGCCGCGCTTGGCGTCGATCACGGCCTTCTTGTGCTTCGTCGTAGCCCATTTAGAGTGGCCGGACATCTGCCTGTCTCCTTCGCGTAACCCATTTCTGAACGAACCCCAGAGATCCTACCGGGACCTCGTCACACCGCGGCGCGCACCATGTCGACGAACAGGGCGTGAATGCGGTGATCGCCGGTGAGCTCGGGGTGGAACGAGGTCGCCAGGGCACGACCCTGCCGTACGGCCACGATATGACCCTCGTGCTCCGCGAGGACCTCGACCTGGGCACCGACGGACTCGACCCACGGGGCGCGGATGAAGACGCCCTCGACGGGACCGTCCTCGATGCCGGTGACGGTGACGCCGGCCTCGAAGGACTCGTTCTGCCGTCCGAACGCGTTGCGGCGGACGATCATGTCTATGCCGCCGAAGGTCTCCTGGCCCGAGCGCGGGTCGAGGATCTTGTCGGCGAGCATGATCAGACCGGCGCAGGTGCCGTAGACCGGCAGTCCGGCGGCGATGCTCTCGCGCAGCGGCTCCATGAGGCCGAAGAGCTCGGCCAGCTTGGAGATGGTGGTGGACTCGCCGCCGGGTATGACGAGGCCGTCGACCTCGGCGAGTTCCTCGGGGCGCCGGACCGGCCTGGCCACGGCGTCAGCCGCGGCCAGGGCGATCAGGTGCTCCCGTACGTCGCCCTGGAGAGCCAGGACACCGATCACGGGTGTGCTCATGGGTGACTACCAGCCGCGGTTGGCGTAGCGCTCGGACTCGGAGAGGGTGTCGCAGTTGATGCCGACCATGGCCTCGCCCAGGTTGCGGGAGGCGTCCGCGATGATCTTCGGGTCGTCGTAGAAGGTGGTGGCCTTCACGATGGCGGCGGCGCGCTTGGCCGGGTCGCCCGACTTGAAGATGCCGGAGCCGACGAAGACGCCCTCGGCGCCGAGCTGGCGCATCAGCGCGGCGTCGGCGGGGGTGGCGACACCACCGGCGGAGAACAGCACGACCGGCAGCTTGCCGAGCTCGGCGACCTCCTTGACGAGCTCGTACGGGGCGCGCAGGTCCTTGGCGGCGGCGAACAGCTCGTTGTTGTCGAAGCCGCGCAGCTTGGCGATCTCGTTCTTGATCTGGCGCAGGTGACGGACGGCCTCGACGACGTTGCCGGTGCCGGCCTCGCCCTTGGAGCGGATCATGGCCGCGCCCTCGGCGATGCGGCGCAGGGCCTCGCCCAGGTTGGTGGCGCCACAGACGAAGGGGGTGGTGAAGGCCCACTTGTCGGAGTGGTTGACCTCGTCGGCCGGGGTGAGGACCTCGGACTCGTCGATGTAGTCGACACCGAGGGACTGCAGGACCTGGGCCTCGACGAAGTGGCCGATGCGGGACTTGGCCATGACCGGGATGGAGACGGCGCCGATGATCTCTTCGATCATGTTCGGGTCGGACATGCGGGCGACGCCGCCGTCCTTGCGGATGTCGGCGGGGACCCGCTCCAGGGCCATGACGGCCACGGCGCCGGCGTCCTCGGCGATCTTCGCCTGCTCGGCGTTGACCACGTCCATGATCACGCCGCCCTTGAGCTGCTCGGCCATGCCGCGCTTGACGCGCGCGGTGCCGGTCTCGGGAGACTGGGTGCTGTTGGGAAGCGTGGTGGACACGAGGACCTCACTCGGGAAAGCGGTGTTGAGACAAGAGTGAGGAAACAGGCCACCACCAGTCCACATCAAGGGCCAATGTGTAGGCGGTGGATCGTTTTCGCTGTTTTCGCAGGCTACGGAGGTCAGGCCGGGCGATCGGCAAGGGCGACGGGCGGTTCGTCGTCCATTTCGAAGGCCAGCGGGAACGGAGCGTGACCGGCCAGCCGGAACCAGCGCACCTTGCGGTGGCGGCGCAGGGCGCGGGCGGCGCGTACGGCGTCGTTGTGGAACCGGCGGGCCATGGGCACGCGGCGGACGGCGGCCGCGAGTTCGTTCGCGGCCTCCTCGCCGCCGGGGGCAGCCCGTACGGCCTCGACCTGCTCGGGCTCGCCGAACACGGCGCGCAGGGCCTGGCTCAGCTCGCTCTCGGCGACCTCGCGGTGGTCCTCCTCGGCCTGCCGGGCGGCATGCGCGGCCTCGTAGAGCACGATCGAGGCGGCCGGGTCGAGGACGCCGGACGTGGCCAGTTCCTGGGCGACCGAGGCCCGGCGGAGCAGCTGGGCGTCGAGGGCGGCCCGGGCCGCGTCGATCCGCGCGTGCAGCCGGTCGAGGCGGCCGGCGGTCCAGCTGAGGTACAGGCCGATCGCGATGAGCGCGACGACGGTCCAGATCAGGGTTTCGGTCACGGGCGCACAGGCTACCGTCGCGCCGGCAGGACCCCTTCCCAGAGGTCACGGTCGTGGGCGAACCGGACCCTGTGCCGTACGCCCGTCGGAGAGCTCCGCGAGCCGGTCCCGGCCGGCCGCGACCGCCCGTCCCCCGCCCGTCCCGCGAAGCCCGCCTCAGTCCCTCGACGCCAGACCGAACCTGGCCCGCAGCCCCGTGCGTTCGTCCGTCGCCACCGAGGCCGCGCCGTCCGTCACCGTCTCGTAGACCGCGAGGATGTCCGCGCCCACCGTCGACCAGTCGAAGCGCCGTACGTGCGCGCTGCCGCGCTTGCGCAGCTCGTCGCGCCGCACCTCGTCCCCGAGCAGCCGGATCGCCGCGTCGGCCAGCGCGTCCGCGTCCTCGTTGGCGAACAGCTCGCCCGCCGCGCCCTGGTCCAGGACCTGGGCGAAGGCGTCGAGGTCCGAGGCGAGGACCGGCGCCGCCGCCGACAGCGCCTCGACCAGGATGATCCCGAAGCTCTCGCCGCCCGTGTTCGGCGCCACGTAGACATCGACGCTGCGCAGCAGCCGCGCCTTGTCCTCGTCGCTGACCATCCCGAGGAACTCGACGCGCGAGCGCATCTCGCGCGGGAGCGAGGCCACCGCCTCCTCCTCGTCGCCGCGCCCGGCGACCAGCAGCCGGGTCTCCGGCCGCTCGGCGAGGATCTTCGGCAGGGCCTTCATCAGGACCGGGAGGCCCTTGCGCGGTTCGTCGATCCGCCCGATGAAGCCCAGGGTGTGGCCCTGCCACTCCGCCTTCGGCTCGGCCCGCGCGAAGAAGTCCACGTCGACACCGTTGGGGATGACGACGGCGTCGCCGCCCAGGTGCTCGACCAGGGTGCGGCGCGCGTACTCGCTCACCGCGATCCGCGCGCTGATCTTCTCCAGGGCCGGCTGCAGGATCGGGTAGGCCGCGATCATCGCCCGCGAGCGCGGGTTCGAGGTGTGGAAGGTGGCCACGATCGGCCCCTGCGCCGCCCAGCAGCTCAGCAGGCCCAGCGAGGGCGAGGCCGGCTCGTGGATGTGGATGACGTCGAACGTGCCGTCGTGCAGCCAGCGCCGCACCCGCGCCGCCGACAGGAAGCCGAAGTTGAGCCGGGCCACCGAGCCGTTGTACGGCACCGGCACGGCACGCCCCGCCGAGACGACGTACGGCGGCAGCGGCGTCTCGTCGTCGGCGGGCGCGAGGACGGACACCTCGTGACCCAGCCGGATCAGGTGCTCCGCCAGGTCGCGGATGTGGAACTGGACGCCGCCCGGAACGTCCCAGGAGTACGGGCAGACGATGCCGATCTTCACGTCCGCACGTCCTCCCCGCGCTCCTCCAGATCAGCGAGCCACAGTCGTTGCAGCATGTGCCAGTCCTCCGGGTGGTCGGCGATACCGCCGGCGAAGGCATCGGCCAGCGCCTGTGTCATCACGGACGTCTTCTCGGCCCGGGTACCTGTCTCGGGTACGTCGATGGGTCCGTGCACCCGCCCCTTCATGACCGGGGTGTCGTCGTACCAGAGGGTCACGGGCAGCAGCAGCGCGCCCGTCTGCTGGGCGAGTATCGCCGGACCGGCCGGCATCCGCGCCGTCTCGCCGAAGAACGTGACCTCGGTGCCGGAGGCGGACAGGTCGCGGTCGGCGACCAGACAGATCAGGCCACCGGCCCGCAGCCGCCGCGCCAGCGTGCCGAAGGCCGATCCGCCGGTATGCGGCAGGACCTCCATGCCCAGCGACTCGCGGTAGGCGACGAACCGGTCGTACAGCGTCTCCGGCTTGAGCCGCTCCGCGACCGTGGTGAAGGGCACGCCGAGCGAGCGGGTCACCCACACGCCCGCGAGGTCCCAGTTGGCCAGGTGCGGCAGCGCGAGGATGACCCCGCGCCCCGAGGCCAGACCGTCCTCGAGGTGGTGGACGTCCTTGATGTCGAAGCCGGCGTCGACGCGTTCCTTGGTCCAGGTCGGCAGCCGGAAGGACTCCATCCAGTACCGCATGTACGAGCGCATCCCGGCCTTCGACAGCTCGGCGAGCCGCTCGGGCGTCGCGTCGGGGACCACGCGCGCGAGGTTGGACTCCAGGCGCAGCACGCTCTTGCCGCGCCGCTTCCAGGCGTAGTCGGCGATCCGCCGGCCGAGCCCCGTCGCCATGGGCTCCGGCAGTTTCTTCACGGTCGACCAGCCGAGCCCGTACAGCCCGTCGGTCAGCCGGTCCTTCATGCCACTCGCGCCACTCATGACGTCGCCTCGTTCCCCCCGGCGGCGGACGCGGCCGCGTCCGCCTCCGCCGACTCGCGTCGTACCGTCACCACTCGCTGCCCCAGCGTCACCGCGGAGCCCACGGCGACGATCCACAGCGCGATCGGCAGCAGCACGTCGATGCCGGGCACGCCGAAGGCATGCAGTCCGGCGAGACCCGCGGCGACCAGTGAGATCACCAGCCGCTCGGCCCGCTCCACCAGGCCGTTGACCGCCACAGGCAGGCCAATCGATTCACCACGCGCCTTGGTGTACGAGACGACCTGACCGCTGGCCAGGCAGAAGATCGAGACCGCGCACAGCACGTTGTCGTTACCCGTACCCGCGTACCAGAGCGCGAAGCCACCGAAGATGGCGCCGTCGGCGACCCGGTCGAGGGTCGAGTCGAGGAACGCGCCCCACCGGCTGGAGATCCCGGCCTGGCGGGCCATGTTGCCGTCGACGAGGTCGGAGAAGACGAAGAGCGTGATGACGATCGTGCCCCAGAAGAACTCTCCCCTGGGGAAGAAGACCAGTGCACCCGCCATCACTCCGGCCGTGCCGATGAGCGTGACCGCGTCGGGGCTGACGCCACGGCGGAGCAGAAACGCGGCGAACGGTGTGAGGACACGCGTAAAAAATGCACGCGCGTACTTGTTCAGCATGGCCTTCCCGAGGTTCGGTGGGCCGCGCGGCCCCTACGACCACCGGCCTGCCCATCGTAGCCAGGACCACCTTGCCATTCCGTCGGCCACCCGCCCCGTCGCGTCGTGTACGACGTATGGACGCGCCCTGACGTCGGTGCAAAGCTCGAAGAACCACCGCGGGCATCGCCGGAGCTGCACGCGATCCCCTCCCGCGCCGACTCCCCCGCGCCCGCGCCCCGCCGCACCGTGCGGGCGGCCCACACCGCGCGACCGGTGCCAGCGACCGGGAGGAACAGACCATGGGCGACAAGGCGAACGCACACTCCGGAGCCGCCGGCAGGGCTCCAACGGCCGACCGGCCCTCGGACGTACGGAACGTGGTGCTGGTCGGCCACAGCGGATCGGGAAAGACGACGCTCGTCGAGGCGCTCGCGCTGACCGCGGGGGCGGTCAACCGGGCCGGACGCGTCGAGGACGGCGGAACGGTCTCCGACTACGACGAGATCGAGCACCGCCAGCAACGTTCCGTACAGCTCTCGCTCGTCCCCCTCGAATGGGGCGGGTGCAAGATCAATCTCCTCGACACACCGGGATACGCCGACTTCGTCGGGGAACTGAGGGCCGGTCTGCGCGCGGCGGACGCGGCCCTCTTCGTCGTCTCGGCGGCCCAGGAGGCCGACGCGATCGCCGGGTCGACCCGCATGGTCTGGGAGGAGTGCGCGGCGGTCGGAATGCCCCGTGCCATCGTCGTCACCCACCTGGAGACGGCCCGCACCGGCTTCGACGAGCTGACCTCCGTCTGCGCCTCGATCTTCGGCGGCGACGACCCCGATGCCGTGCTCCCGCTCTATCTGCCCGTCCACGGCGCGGAGGCGCCGGACGGCCACGCCCCGACCACCGGCCTGGTCGGACTGCTCTCGGAGCGGATCTTCGACTATTCCACGGGCGTGCGGCAGGAGAATCCGCCGGACGGCGACCAGCAGGAGCTGATCGCCGAGGCCCGCAACCGGCTCATCGAGGGGATCATCGCCGAGAGCGAGGACGAGACCCTCATGGACCGCTATCTCGGCGGCGAGCAGATCGACATCAAGTCGCTCATCGACGACCTGGAGAAGGCCGTCGCCCGTGGGACCTTCCATCCGGTGCTGGCCGCGGCGCCCGCGACGGACGGCGGGAAGCAGGGCCTCGGCACCGTCGAGCTGCTCGAACTGATCACCGGCGGCTTCCCCACCCCGCTGGAGCGCGAGGCCCCCGCCGTCACCACCCCCGACGGCGTCCCGCGGCCGCCGGTCACCTGCGACCCCGACGGCCCGCTCGTCGCGGAGGTCGTGAAGACCGCCTCCGACCCCTATGTCGGCCGGATCTCGCTGGTCCGGGTCTTCTCCGGCACCCTGCGCCCCGACGAGACCGTCCATGTCTCGGGGCACGGGCTGACCGACCGGGGTCACGAGGACCACGACGTCGACGAGCGCGTCGGCGCCCTGACCTCTCCCTTCGGCAAGCAGCAGCGCACGCTCAACCGGGTCATCGCGGGCGACCTCGCCTGTGTCGCCAAGCTCGGCCGCGCGGAGACCGGCGACACCCTCTCCGCCAAGGACGATCCGCTCCTGATGGAGCCCTGGACGATGCCCGATCCGCTGCTCCCGCTCGCGATCGAGGCGCACAGCAAGGCCGACGAGGACCGGCTCTCCCAGGGTCTGGCCCGGCTCGTCGCCGAGGACCCCACTATGCGCCTGGAACAGAACCAGGACACCCATCAGGTCGTTCTGTGGTGTCTCGGCGAGGCCCATATGGACGTGGCCCTGGAGCGGCTGCGCAACCGGTACGGGGTGCAGGTGGACGCCGTACCGCACAAGGTGTCGCTCCGTGAGACCTTCGGCGGGCCTTCGGCCGGTCGGGGCCGGCATGTGAAGCAGTCCGGCGGCCACGGCCAGTACGCGATCTGCGAGATCGACGTCGAGCCCCTTCCCCCGGGCAGCGGAATCGAGTTCGTCGACAAGGTGGTGGGCGGGGCGGTGCCCCGCCAGTTCATCCCCTCCGTCGAGAAGGGGGTACGCGCCCAGGCCGCGCGCGGAGTCGCCGCCGGCTATCCGCTGGTCGACGTGCGGGTCACGCTGCGCGACGGCAAGGCCCACTCGGTCGACTCCTCCGACGCCGCCTTCCAGACGGCGGGCGCGCTCGCGCTGCGCGAGGCGGCCGCCGAGGCGAGCATCCAGCTCCTGGAGCCGGTGGCCGAGGTCCAAGTGCTCGTCCCGGACGAGTACGTGGGGCCGGTGATGAGCGATCTGTCGGGGCGGCGCGGGCGGGTCGTGGGGACCGAACAGGCCGGTCCCGGGCGGACGTTGGTGCGGGCCGAGGTCCCTGAGATCGAGATCGGCCGGTACGCGGTCGACCTCCGCTCCGTCTCGCACGGCACCGGCAGCTTCGACCGCGCGTACGCCCGTCACGAAGCCATGCCGCCCCATCTCGCGGACAAGATCCGCGGACAGGCGGAGAAGGGAGCCTAGCCGCCTCCCGTATCTCGCGCCCCCTCCCCCACGGCCGGATGTCGCCCGGCCGACTCCCCACCGACGGGCGGCCTCCGGCCGACCCGGGACGCAACCGCCGGTACCCCGGTACGCGGTGGTGCCCAGCAC
>NZ_JBHWBS010000167.1:0-8486 GCF_042735655.1 Streptomyces sp. NPDC059567
GCGGTGAAGACCGTGCGGCTCTGATCCGCGCACGGCGCCGAAGGGCCGAAAAGCCGAAGGCCTAACGGCCGAACAGCGGAAAAGGGGCGGGGCCTTCCTCATGGGGCCCGCGGGTCCTCGGATACACCGAAGGGCCCGGTGCGATGCACCAGGCCCTTCGATCGAAGCGGTAGCGGAGGGATTTGAACCCTCGGTGACTTGCGCCACACTCGCTTTCGAGGCGAGCTCCTTCGGCCGCTCGGACACGCTACCGAGAGAGAGCTTAGCCCAAAGAGGCCCCTGCGATGAAATCCGTATCGCTTCGCAGGTCGGAGCGGGGTTCAGCGGCTGCGGAAGAACGCCGTGAGCTGCGCCGCGCACTCCTCTTCGAGGACGCCGTGGATCACCTCGGGACGGTGGTTCAGCCGTCGGTCCCGTACGAGGTCCCAGAGCGAACCCGCGGCGCCGGCCTTCTCGTCGAGCGCGCCGAACACCACCCGGTCGACCCTGGACTGCACGAGCGCGCCGGCGCACATCACACAGGGCTCCAGGGTCACGACGAGCGTGCAGCCGGTCAGCCGCCACTCCCCGGTTTTCGCCGCGGCCCGGCGCAGGGCCAGGACCTCGGCGTGGGCGGTCGGGTCGCCGGTCGCCTCGCGCTCGTTGTGGCCGACGGCGAGGACCGTGCCGTCCGGGGACAGCACGACCGCGCCGACCGGTACGTCACCGGCCGGCACGGCCTGCTCGGCCTCCGCGAGGGCGAGCCGCATGGTCTCCCGCCAGGGATCCCGTACGGGGTCGGGTGCTGTCTCTGTCACTAGCGAACGGTCTCCAGCACCTCCGCGGCGCCCAGCGCGTCCGCGATCTCCGCCAGTGCGTCGCTCTCCAGCAGCAGCAGTCTCTTCTCGGACAGGCCGAGATCCGCGAGGATCAGCCGGTCACCGACCGGTTCGGCCGGCACGGCATCGGCTGCCGTGCCCGAGTCCTCTTCGTCGTCCCCGCGGTCGAGAGGCTCGCCGTCCTCCGTGCCGTCGAGGTCGAGCGCGTCCAGGTCGTCGGCGTCGCCGTCCTGGTCGTCGCCGAGCAGTTCTTTGGTGAGGATCTCCCCGTACGAGGAGCGGGCGGCGGCCGCCCCGTCCGACACGTAGATGCGAGGGTCGTCCTCACCCTCGATCCGAAGGAGCCCGAACCAGGCGTCCTCCTCCTCGATGAAGACGATCACCGTGTCGTCGTCGACCGAGGCCTCACGGGCCAGTTCGGTCAGGTCCGACAGGGTCTCCACATCGTCGAGCTCTGTGTCGCTCGCTTCCCACCCGTCTTCGGTGCGCGCGAGCAGTGCGGCGAAGTACACCGTGACTCTCCCACTGATCAGAGGTGTGACGATCCGGCGGCGCGCTCCGTATGCCCCGCCCAATCGGCATCGTGGCAGAAACGGCGGCTTCAGGAGAGGTCTTCGGCTCTTGCGTCGTGCATCAGTCTGATCGAGGCGGCGAACGGGTGGGCGCGCGGCACCGGCGCACGGCCCCGGCGCACAGAGGGCGCACACGCGGCGTCGGGCGCTGTGGCCGTCACCAGCGGAAGGTGCGCATCCGCATGGCCTGGCGCATCCTGGCCGCCCGCGCGCGCCGGGGCTGGACGCGCTCGCGCAGCGCCTTCGCCTCGTGCAGCTCGCGCAGGAACTGGGCGCGGCGCCTGCGACGCTCCGCGTCCGTCTCCGGCGGCGTTTCGCCGCTTCTCGCGTCGGCCGGCTCTGCCGGGTCGGGCATGGGCCACACCACCCCACGACTGGGTCCTGTGCCACCACCTTCCCTCCACGGCGTGGGTTGATGCCAGTGCGGGCTACTGTTGGGGTCATGCGTCTCCACGTCGTCGATCACCCGCTGGTCGCCCACAAGCTCACCACGCTGCGCGACAAGCGCACCGACTCCCCGACCTTCCGCCGGCTCGCCGACGAGCTGGTCACCCTGCTCGCCTACGAGGCCACCAGGGACGTGCGGACCGAGCAGGTCGACATCGAGACCCCCGTGACGCCCACGACGGGCGTGAAGCTGTCGTACCCGCGGCCGCTGGTGGTCCCGATCCTCCGTGCCGGCCTCGGGATGCTCGACGGCATGGTGCGGCTCCTGCCGACCGCCGAGGTCGGTTTCCTCGGCATGATCCGCAACGAGGAGACGCTGGAGGCGTCGACCTACGCGACGCGGATGCCGGAGGACCTCTCGGGCCGCCAGGTGTACGTCCTGGACCCGATGCTGGCGACCGGCGGCACGCTCGTCGCGGCCATCCGGGAGCTGATCAAGCGCGGCGCGGACGATGTGACCGCCGTCGTGCTGCTCGCCGCCCCCGAGGGCGTCGAGATCATGGAGCGCGAGCTGGCGGGCACGCCGGTGACCGTGGTGACCGCCTCGGTCGACGAGCGCCTCAACGAGAACGGCTACATCGTCCCGGGCCTGGGCGACGCGGGCGACCGCATGTACGGCACGGCCGACTAGTACGGCGCCTCGCGTTCCGTACGGCTCCGACGCCGTACGGAAGGCGGCTTCTACGGCGTCAGCACTTACCGGTGGGCGCGGGCTTGGGCTTGTTGAGAGCGACCAGGGCCGCGTCCGCCGTCGTTTTCGGGTCCAGGCTCTTGAAGGCCGTCCCGATGATCAGGTCCACGTCCGCCGTCGCGCGCGTGTCCGTCTTGGTCGTGGCGCCCTTCAGCTGGGTGCCCAGGACCGTGAACGCGCCCTTGGCGGCCCCGGGGGCGCCGAGCAGTATCCCGGCGCCGGGCACCTTCTTGTCGTACGCGGCGGGCGCGTTGCCGACCTTGCCGATGACGAACCCGCGCTTCTTCAGCTCGTCGGCGGTCGACTTCGCGAGACCGCTGCGCGGGGTCGCGTTGTAGACGTTCACCGTGATCTGAGCGGGCTTGGGCAGTGCGGCGACGGGAGCCGTCGTCGCCTTGGCGACGGGCTTGCAGTCGGCGCCGCGAGCGGCCGTCGTCTTCGTGTCGTCGCCGCCGGAGAAGACGTCGACGAGCTGCAGGGTTCCCCACCCGGCCGCGCCGAGCACGACCACGGCGGCCCCGGCCGCGAGGACGATCCTGCGCCTGTGCCGAGGGCGGCGCATACGGGGGTACTTGTCGCCCGTGATGCGGTATTTTCCGCCCATTCCGGGGGGAGTGAGCATGCTCATGGACGCAGCGTAATGCCGTGCGTCGGAGTTGGATACTTGACGATCATGTGATCGCGTCCGGATGGACGGGGAGAGCGCTCGAACGGGTCAGAACCGCGGGCCGCGCTAGTCCATTTCCAGGACGCGGGCGTGCAGGACCTGCCGCTGCTGGAGCGCCGCGCGCACGGCGCGGTGCAGTCCGTCCTCGAGGTAGAGGTCGCCCCGCCACTTCACGACGTGCGCGAAGAGGTCGCCGTAGAAGGTCGAGTCCTCCGCGAGCAGCGTCTCCAGGTCCAGCTGGCCCTTGGTGGTGACCAGCTGATCGAGGCGGACCGGGCGCGGGGCGACGTCCGCCCACTGCCGGGTGCTTTCCCGGCCGTGGTCGGGATACGGCCGGCCGTTTCCGATGCGCTTGAAGATCACACGGAAAGCCTACCGGGCAAGCGGCTCCCGGCGCAGCCACGCGAGCGCAGTGGGATGCTGGGGCAAACCTCCGCAAAACGGGAATTGGGGTCCTCTGATGAGCGTGAGCGAGCAGTCTCCGGCCACCGAGATCGCGGCCGGGTACGCCTTCACCGGGGCCGCGCTCGATCTGGGGGCGTTGCTGTGGGACGGGACATGTCACCCGGATGCGCCGATCCGCATCCCCCTTCCGATGCTCAACCGCCACGGCCTGGTCGCCGGCGCGACCGGCACGGGCAAGACGAAGACCCTCCAGCTCATCGCGGAGCAGCTGTCGGCGAACGGTGTGCCCGTCTTCCTCGCCGACATCAAGGGGGACGTCTCCGGGATCTCGGCGCCGGGCGCGGAGGGCGAGAAGGTACGCGAGAGGGCCGGGCAGGTGGGGCAGGAGTGGGCGGCGAAGGGCTTCCCCTGCGAGTTCTACGGGCTCGGGGGCATCGGCCCCGGCATCCCGGTGCGGGCGACGGTCACCAGCTTCGGTCCGGTGCTGTTGTCGAAGGTGCTCCAGCTGAACCAGACGCAGGAGCAGTCGCTCGGTCTGATCTTCCACTACGCGGACTCCAAGGGTCTGGAGCTGGTCGACCTGAAGGATCTGCGGGCGGTGGTGGCCTTCCTGGTCTCGGACACGGGGAAGCCGGAGCTGAAGGGGATCGGCGGGCTCTCGACGGTGACGGCGGGGGTGATCCTGCGGTCGATCACGGCGTTCGAGCAGCAGGGCGCGGGAGGGTTCTTCGGGGAGCCGGAGTTCGACACGGCCGAGTTCCTGCGGACGGCGGCGGACGGGCGCGGGGTGGTGTCCGTACTGGAGCTGCCGGCCGTGCAGGACAAGCCGCAGCTCTTCTCCACGTTCCTGATGTGGATGCTGGCGGATCTCTTCAACGACCTGCCCGAGGTCGGGGATCCGGAGAAGCCGAAGCTGGTGTTCTTCTTCGACGAGGCGCATCTGCTGTTCAACGGGGCGTCGAAGGCGTTCCTGGAGTCGATCACGCAGACGGTGCGGCTGATTCGCTCGAAGGGCGTCGGGATCTTCTTCGTGACCCAGACGCCGAAGGACGTGCCGGGCGACGTGCTGGCCCAACTGGGCAACCGGGTGCAGCACGCGCTGCGGGCCTTCACGCCGGACGACGCGAAGGCGTTGAAGGCGACGGTACGGACGTTCCCGAAGTCGCCGTACGACCTGGAGGAGGTCCTGACGGGCCTCGGGACGGGCGAGGCGGTGGTGACCGTGCTGAGCGAGACGGGCGCGCCGACGCCGGTGGCGGCGACGCGGCTGCGGGCACCGGAGTCGCTGATGGGCCCGATCGAGGCGGCGGCACTGGAGGCGGCGGTGAAGGGCTCGCCGCTGTACGGGCGGTACGCGGAGGCGGTGGACCGGGAGTCGGCGTACGAGAAGCTGACGGCGGAGCAGCAGGCGGCGGAGGCGGCGGCGGTGAGGGCGGCGCAGGAGGCGCAGGAGGCCGAGGCGGCGAAGACGCCGGCGCGGGCGCCGCGGAAGGAAGAGGAGTCTCTCGCCGAGCAGGTGGTGGGGAGCGGGGTCTTCAAGTCGCTGGCGCGGTCGATCGGGACGCAGCTGGGGCGCGAGATCAGCCGCTCGATCTTCGGCACGGCCCGCCGGAAGAGGTAGGGCCCGGCCCCCGAAGGGACCGGGCCCGCGCTCGGGAGGCCGTGTTACTCGGTGACCTCGTGGCCGTGGTCCTCGTGGAGGCCGCCGCCGCTGCCCGCGTCGCCCTCCGTCGGGACGGAGACGACCGGCTTCCTCAGGGAGCTGATGTCGTGGGCGTAGGTGCCCACGGCGTTGGCGATGACGTCGATGTTGGCGTCGAAGGCCTTCATGTTGACGTTCGACAGGTTGTCACCGGCCGCGTGGTAGTTCACGTCGTATGCGACACCCGCCGTACCGCCGAACTTGGCCGCCTGCGCCGCCGTCTTGATGCCCTCGGCGCCGGTGAAGGTGCCGCCCGACGGGATGCCGACCTCGATGAACGGGCCGTAGTCCGAGCGGCCCGTGAAGTCGGTGCCCTCGTGCGGGAGTCCGCGCTTGTCCATGAACTCGTTGATGTCGCGCTCGAGCTGGGCGGAGCCCTCGGGGCCCGCGCCCGCGCCGACGTTGTCCGAGTTGTCGCCGTCGTAGACGAACAGGCCGTAGTTCGGCGACGCGATCATGTCGAAGTTGAGGTAGAGCTTGACTTCCTTCTTGTCCAGCTCGCTCATGTTCGCGACGTAGTGCTCGGATCCGAGCAGGCCGTTCTCCTCGGCCGACCACCAGGCGAAGCGGACCTTGTTGCGGACCTTGTCCTTCGACTCGGCGAGCTCCAGGGCGGCCTGGAGCAGACCGGCGGAGCCGGAGCCGTTGTCGTTGATGCCGGGGCCCGCGGTCACGGAGTCGAGGTGCGAGCCGAGCATCACGGTGTTGGCCGCGTTGCCGCCCTTCGTCTCCGCGATGACGTTGTTGGTGGAGCGCTTCTCCTGGAGCTGGCGGATCTCGAAGGAGATGTTCACCGGGCCCTTGGCGAGGTCGGCGGCGAGCTTCTCGCCCTCGGCCTGGGTGACGCCACCGGTCGGGATCTTCCCGGCCGCGGGGTCGCCGAGCGTGCCGGAGAGGGCGCCGTCGGTGTTGTTGTAGATGATCGCGCCGGCTGCGCCCGCCGCCGCGGCGTTCTCCTGCTTCACGGCGAAGGTGCAGCCGCCGCGCTTGATCAGGGCGACCTTGCCGGTGAAGGTCGAGGAGGCGAAGTCGGCCGGCTCGCAGCCGGTGGTGCCGTCGGCGTCGACCGGGACGGTCGCGAGGTCGGCCTTGATGCCGCCGACCGGCGTCGACTTGGTGTAGGTCATCGCCGAGATCTGGATGTCGCGGGGCGCCGGGGAGACCACGGCGGCCTTCTCGGCCAGCGTCTGCGTGTAGATGAACTCGAACTTCTGGTACGAGACGTTGTAGCCGGCCTTCTTGAGCTGCTGGTACACGTACGCCGCGGAGGCGTCGTGCCCGAGCGAGCCGGCCGCGCGGTGACCGCCGGCCGAGTCGGCTATCGCCTGGAACTTCTGCAGGTGCTTGTAGGCGTCCTTTCCGGACGTCTCGCGGACCAGCTTCTTCGCCAGCTGCGCGGCGTCCCGGGCGGGCTTGGCCCCGGGGTCCGGAGTGGCGGTGGCGGGGGAAGCGGCGGCCAGCAGGAGCGGGGTAGCGAGTGCGGCTGCGGCCAGGGTGGCCGCGGCTCTGCGAGAGGATGCGTTCACAGAGGTCCTTCCCGATGCGAACGAGGTTGAGGGGAAGTTAGCGATCTCGGGTGCTCCCTGTGAACAGCTCCGCGACAATTCATGTCGCATTTAGCAGGATTGACATCCGGAACCGTCAATTCTCTGCCGATTTGGCCGCCTTTGCGGCGCGCTTCGCCTCCTGCTTGAAGGCACGGACCTTGGCGAGCGACTCCGGTCCTGTGATGTCCGCGGCCGAACGGTACGAGCCGGTCTCGCCGTACGCCCCGGCCGCCTCCCGCCACCCCTGGGGACGTACGCCGTACTGCTTGCCCAGCAGCGCGAGGAAGATCTGAGCCTTCTGCACCCCGAAACCGGGCAGCGCCTTCAGCCGGGCCAGCAGCTCCTTCCCGCTCCCCGCGTCCGCCCAGACGGCCTCGGCGTCACCGCCGTACTCGTCGACGAGGAACCGGCACAGCTGCTGGATCCGCTTGGCCATCGAGCCGGGGTAGCGGTGCACGGCGGGCTTCTCGGAGAGCAGCGCGCCGAAGGCCTCGGGGTCGTACGCGGCGATCTGCCCCGCGTCGAGATCGTCCGTGCCGAGCCGCTGGGCGATCGTGTACGGCCCGGAGAACGCCCACTCCATGGGGACCTGCTGGTCGAGCAGCATGCCGACGAGCGCGGCGAGCGGGGAGCGGCCGAGCAGCTCGTCGGCCTCCGGCTGCTGGGCGAGGTGGATCTCGGTGGTCATGGATCGATGGTCTCTCCGGGGTGCGGCAGGCGCACGGCCGGTCACCCGATGCGGTCACGCGGTCCCGCAGCGCTCACCCCTCTGGGCCCCCTACCGGGGGCCCAGCCTCGTCGCCGGGTCCTCGCACCACCGGAGGACCGACGGCCACTCCCCGTACCCGGAGTCCGGCGTGAGGTGCGCGCCGCCGGGGACGACGTCCGTGTCGAGGCCGAGCGGGGTGCCGTAGTGCACGTCGGCGCCCTCGGGGCAGTACGGGTCCCCGGCCGCGTACACGAGCCGCGCAGGCGCCTTCAGCCGGACGGCGTCCAGTTCGAGCCCCTCGGCGAAGGCGGCGATCTCGGGGATCGAGGCCGTCACGGCGGGGGACGGCGGGGCGACGAGCAGGACCCGGTCGACGTCGGGCGAGGCGGCCCGCAGCCAGAGCAGGACGGACAGGCTGTGCGCGATCACGACGAACTCGCCCTCGGCGGGACGGTGGAGCTGCGCGCGCAGCGCCGCCACCCAGTCGTCCAGGACGGGCGCGTCCGGCTCGGGCAGCTGGGGATAGCGCACCTCGTGCCCGCGCGCCCGCAGCTCCCCGGCCAGCCAGTGGTGCCAGTGGCCGGGAGGGCGGTGGTTCTGGAAGCCATGGAGGATGAGGAAGGTCGCCATGGGGCCGATGGTGCGCCGCGGGGGAGGGCCGGGTCCAGATCGTTTCAGGGGATGGACGGGGTTGCGGGGGGTCCGGCGGGGCCCTGAGGGGGCCGCGGGTGCGGGCGGTGTCCCCGGGCCGTGGGGTGCCGTGGGTGGGGGAGGCGTGCTCGGTCGGTGGGGTGCCGTGGGTGCGGGAGGTGCGCCCGGTTCCTGGGGTGCCGTGGGTGCGGGGGCGTGCCTGGCCTGTGGGGGCCGTGGGTGCGGGAGGCGTGTCCGGCCGGTGGGGGGCCGTGGGTGCGGGAGGTGCGCCCGGTTC
>NZ_JBHWBS010000168.1:0-8262 GCF_042735655.1 Streptomyces sp. NPDC059567
AACGGCTTCCCCGCGTGGGGGGTCGTGGGCGATCCGAACGCCGCCACCGACACCTGCGAACCCCTCGTCCTCGGCCCCCTGTTCGGAGCCCACGGCGCCACCCCCGCGGAGCTCTCCGTGGCCTTCGTCAGCCGAGCCGCCGCCGAGTCCGGTTCCTTCGGCCGCCCGTACGGCGCACTGGCCACCCGCCGTCGCCGGGTCGCCGTCCGCGGCACCCGCGGCATCGGTCCGGCCGACCTGCTGCTCAACTCCCGCCTCGGCGACGTCCAGGTCGACGGGCGCAGCGGCCTCGTGACGCTCGACGGGGCGCCCATGCGCTCCGAGCCGGCGGACGAGGTCTCCCTGAGCCGCCTCTACTTCCTCTGATCCGCCCAACCCGATCCGCTTCCTCCGATCCTCACCGAGCTTTCTCATGCCCAGAGTCTTGACTGAAAATTCAGTTAGGACCACGCTTCCTTCCCAACGACCGAAAAGAGACCCCCGATGACCGCTTTCCGTATGCCCGCCGAGTGGTCCGAGCACGAGGGCTGCCTGATGGCCTGGCCCACCCGCGTGGAACTGTGGGACGGCGTCCTCGACGCCGTGAAGCAGGAGTACGCGGACGTCGCCCGCACCATCGCGCGCTTCGAGCCCGTCACCATGGTCGCCCCGCCCGGCTTCGGGGACGACGCCCGCGCCCACTGCGGCGACACCGTCTCCGTGGTGGAACTGCCCCTCGACGACTCCTGGTTCCGGGACTCCGCGCCGCTGTTCGTCCTGGACGGCGACGGACGTCGCGCCGGAGTCGACTTCCGCTTCAACGCCTGGGGCCGCAAGCACCACCCCTACGACTCCGACGACCGGATCAGCGCCCTGCTCCTAGAGCGCCTCGGCGTCGACCGCATCGCCTCCGACATGATCCTCGAAGGCGGGGCGATCACCGTCGACGGCGAGGGCACCCTCATCACCACCGAGCAGTGCCTCCTCCACCCCAACCGCAACCCGGAGTCGAGCCGCGAGCAGATCGAGGCCGAGCTGAAGGCGCAGCTCGGTGTCGAGAAGGTGATCTGGCTCCCGTACGGCGGGCTGCTCGACACCGAGACCGACGGCCACGTCGACGGTGTCTGCGCCTTCGCCGCCCCCGGGAAGGTCGTCGTCTCCCTGCCCGAGGACCCCGAGCACCCCGACCACGCCCGGATGCGGGCCAACCGTGCCGTCCTGGAGGTCTCGACCGACGCCCGGGGCCGCGCCCTGGAGATCGTCGACGTCCCCCAGACCGTGTTCACCGAGGTCGCCGGCGTGCGCGTGGAGGTCTCGTACCTGAACTACTACGTCGCCAACGGCGCAGTCGTCGTCCCGGTCGCCGGAACCCCCCAGGACATGGCCGCCCTGGAGGTGATCGCCGGCGCCTACCCGGACCGCAAGGTCGTCGGCGTACCGGCTCCGGTGATCGCGTACGGCGGCGGCGGTGTCCACTGCATCACCCAGCAGATCCCGGCGGCCGCCCGCCCCGACGCGTAACCCCGGAAACCCCTCAGCGCGTAACCCCGCGGGAAACCCTCGGCAATCCCTCCCCCGCCGTACCGAAAGAGAGCGCGACGATGAGCACCGCACCGCCCCCGCCCCGCGTCCCGAGACGTCGCCCCGCGAGGACCGTACTCGCGGCCCTCACCTCGGTCGCCGCCCTCACCGCCCTCGCGGCCTGCGCCGGCCCGCCCCGTGGCGGGGCGGACGGACCCGGTGCCTCGTTCGCGCTCTCGGCCGGCACCCCCAAGCCGAAGGGGGACATCGACTCCTTCACCTGGGCGATCTACGCGGAGCCGCCCACCCTCGACTACACGATGGCGTTCGACTACCCGCAGAACACCATCCTCTCCAACGTCTGCGAGAGCCTGATGCGTTGGACCCCCGGGCTCACGCTCGAACCCGGGCTCGCGGAGAAGGCGACCAACCCGGATCCGACCACCTGGGTGTACGACCTGCGGCGCGGGGTGCGGTTCCACAACGGCGGGACCATGACGGCGGACGACGTCGTCTTCAGCCTCGGCCGGCAGACGGATCCGAAGAACTCCGCCGCCTGGGCGCAGAACTTCCAGAACGTCGCCTCCGTACGCAAGACCGGACCCCTCCAGGTCACCGTCAAGCTGAAGAAGCCCGACTCGCAGTTCCCCCAGTACATGGCGACCGCCGCCGGTGTCGTCGCCTCCAAGGCCGGGGTCACCGCGGCGGGCGCCGACTACGGCACCTCCGGCGGCCTCGCCTGCACCGGTCCGTTCGCGCTCGGCGCCTGGCAGAAGGGGCAGTCGCTCGAACTGACGCGCTTCGACGGCCATTGGGGCACCCGGGCCAAGGCCGGAAAGGTCGTCTTCCGCTTCCTCACCGACCCGTCCGCCCGGACCAACGCCATGCTCAGCGGGGACGTCGACGGCGGCTACCTCATCCCGACCGAGAGCTACGGGCGCCTCAAGGACAGCGGCGTCGGCACCCTCTACTTCGGCGAGGGCCTCAGCACGGTCAACCTCGGCATCACCAACATGAAGGGCGCACTCGGTGACGTACGTGTCCGCCGGGCGCTCTCCCTCGCCCTGGACCGCTCCGGCTTCGTGAAGGCCGGCCTCGGCGGCGCGGGGAGCGCCACCAGCTCCCTCACCACCAGGGCCGCCTGGGCGGGAGCCCCACCGGAGGTGCGCAAGGCGGCCTTCGACGGACTGCCGCCCACCACCCGGAACGTCGAGAAGGCGCGAGCGCTCGTCAAGGAGGCCGGGGCCACCGGCACGTCCCTCACGGTCGCCACCAGTTCCATCGGCCAGGACGTCTCCCTCCTCGCCACCGCGGTCCAGGCCGCCGGCAGCGAGATCGGGCTGAGGATCAACCTCAAGTCGGTCGCCCCGAACGCCTTCACCGCGCTCTTCACCGACCCCGAGGCCCGCGAGGGCATCGACATGTTCCCGCTCACCTACTACGACTCGATCACCGACCCGCTCGACCTCCTCACGAACTTCAGGACCGGCGCGTACCTCAACTTCGCCGGGTACAGCGACAAGCGGTACGACGGACTGATCGAGCAGGCCACCGCCACCTACGACAAGGACCGGCGGCTGCGCGTCGAGAGCGAGCTCCAGCGACACGCCGCCGAACAGCTGCCCTGGATCCCGGTCGCGGAGTGGCCCACCGCCCTCTTCCTCAGCAAGAGGATCACCGGCGCCCCGACGACCATCGCGTACATGTACTACCCGTGGGCGGCGGACGTCGGCGCCGCGGGACCGGGGGGCGCGGGGTCGACCGACGCGGGGGCGACGGACGCGGGGTCGACCGACGCGGGGGCGACGGACGCGAAGGCGCCGGGCTCGGGGGCCACGCCGTGAACCCCGTCGCCTTCCTGAGATTCGCCGCACGGCGGGTCGCCGAGATGGCGGCCACCCTCCTCGTCGCCTCGTTCGTCGTCTTCGGCGCCATGTACCTGGCGCCCGGCAGCCCCGCGAGCTTCCTGCTCTCCGGCCGCTCGGCCTCACCCGAGGCGCTCGCCGCCGTCAACGCCCGCTACCACCTCGACGACCCGTTCGCGGTGCGCTATCTGCGCTGGCTCGGCGACATGGTCCAGGGCGACTTCGGCCGCTCCCTCACGTACCGCACGGACGTCTCGCGGCTCCTGGCCGACCGGTTGCCCACCACCTTGCTGCTGATCACCATGGCGCTGTCCGTGGTCGTCATCGTCGGGCTGCTGCTCGGCCGGATCGCCGCCGTGCGCGGTGGCACCACCGACTCCGCCGTCCTCGTCGCCACCGCTTTCGCGATCGGCACCCCGTCCTTCGTCGCCGCCGTGCTGCTTCAGGGCCTCTTCGCCGTCAACCTCGGCTGGTTCCCCAGCAGCGGCGCAGGCGACGGGTTCCTCGACATGGTGTGGCACCTGACCCTGCCGGCGATCGCCCTCGCGCTCTATCTGATCGGGATGCTCGCCCGCGTCACCCGCGCCGCCATGCTCGAAGCGCTCGACAGCGAGCACGTGACCGTCGCCCGCAGCCGGGGCGTCCCCGAACGCCTCGTCATCCGCCGCCATGTGCTGCGCAACTCGCTCGGGACCGTGCTCACCACCGGCGGCCTGATCGTCTCCACCCTGCTGGTCTGCACGATCCTCGTGGAGACCGCCTTCAGCATCGGCGGAATCGGCCAGCTCCTCGAACTCGCCACCACGACCAAGGACTTCCCGACCGTCCAGGCCGTCTCCCTCATCATCGTGGCGCTCTTCATGGCAGTGAACCTGATCGTCGACCTCCTGCTGCCCCTGGTCGACCCCCGGATCACCCTCGGAACGAGAGGGGCCGCCGTATGACCGCCGTCCTCACCCGGCGCCCGGGCCTGGCGAAACTCCGCGCGGCCTCCGGCCGTTCGCCGCTGCACCTCGCCTGCCTGGCCTTCGTCGGACTCGTCGTCGCCGCGGCCCTGCTCGCCCCCTGGGCGGTGCCCCACGACCCCAACGCCGTCGACCTCGGCGGCGCGCTCGCCGGCCCCTCCGCCGACCATCCGCTCGGCGCCGACGCCGCCGGCCGCGACACCCTCTCCCGGCTCCTCCTCGGCGCCCGTACCTCCCTGCTCGGGCCGCTCGGCGTCGTCGCCTTCTCCACCCTCGTGGGCGTGGCCGTCGGCACCGCCGCGGCCTGGCGGGGCGGCTGGCTCGACTCCGTCCTGTCCCGCTCCACCGAACTCGTCTTCGCCTTCCCCGGGATGCTCCTCGCGATCCTCGTCGTCTCCGTGTACGGAGAGGGCCTGCTCGCCCCCGTCGTCGCGCTGGGCGTGGCCTACCTGCCGTACGTCAGCAGGCTCACCCGCTCACTCGTCCTAGCCGAACGAGCCCGTCCGTACGTCAGCGCCTACCGGGTCCAGGGCCACTCGGCGCTCCAGATCTGCCTGCGCCACATCCTGCCCAACATCGCCCCCGTCGTCCTCGCCCAGTCCACCATCAACTTCGGCTACGCCCTCATGGACCTGGCCGGCCTGTCCTTCCTCGGCCTCGGCGTGCCACCGCTCACGCCCGACTGGGGCCGCATGGTCTTCGACGGCCAGACCGCCATCCAGCACGGCTACCCGCTCTCCGCGATCCTGCCGTGCGTCCTCGTCGTGCTCACCGTCGTCGCGTTCAACGTGGTCGGAGAGCGCTGGGCCGACCGCGTGGCCAGGAGGGCCCGATGAGACCGCTGTCCCCACCCACCTCCGCGTCGCCGACGCCACCGCCGTCCGTCACCCCCACGCTCGGCATCCGGGGCCTGCGGCTCACCCTCCCCGGCGCCGCCCGACCCGTCCTCGACGGCGTGGACCTCACCGTCGGCCCGGGCGAGACCGTCGCCCTCGTCGGCGAGTCCGGCTCCGGAAAGTCCCTCACGTCACGCAGCGCCCTGGGCCTGCTGCCGTCCGGCGCCACCATCGAGGGCACCGTCCTGGTCGAGGGCCGCGACGTCCTCACCATGACCGCGGACCGGCTGCGCGCCCTGCGCGCGGGCACCGTCGCCATGATCTTCCAGGACCAGCGGGCCGCCCTCAACCCACTGCGCCGCATCGGCGACTTCCTCACCGAGGGCGTCCGGTCGGCGGGGACCATGGACGAGTCCGGCGCCACGGACCGGGCCGTGGAACTCCTCGCGGCCGTCGGCCTGGACGACACCGCCCTTGCGAAGTACCCGAGCCAGGTGTCCGGCGGCATGCTGCAACGCGTCGTCATCGCCGCGGCGCTCATGGGCGATCCCGCGCTCCTCCTCGCCGACGAACCCACCACCGCGCTCGACGTCACCACCCAGGCCGAGGTCATCGCCCTCCTCGCCCGACTGCGCGCGAGCTTCCGCACCGGGCTGCTGTTCGTCACCCACGACCTCGACCTGGCGGCGGCGATCAGCGACCGCGTGTACGTCATGTACGCCGGACGGATCGCCGAGACCGGCCCCGCCGACGTCCTCTTCGAGGGCCCCCGACACCCGTACACCGCGGCCCTGCTGGCCTCCACACCCCGGCTCTCCACCCCCGGCGGCAGACTCTCCGCCATCCCCGGACAGCCGCCCGACCCGCGCACCCCCCTGACCGGCTGCCCCTTCGCCGCCCGCTGCCCCCTCGCGACCGAGATCTGCCGGGAGGCGGCACCGGAACCGCTGCGGGCCCCCGGCCGGCCCGAACACCTCGCCGCGTGCCACCACAGCGACCGGCTCGCCGAGAAGGGAGCGGTCGTCGATGCCTGAGCTCCTGCCTGAAACCGTCCTGCCTGAACCTCTCCCGCCCGAGCCCCTCCTGCGGGCCGTCGACCTGAGCCGCGCCTTCGGCACCGTACGGGCCGTGGACGGTGTGTCCTTCACGCTCCCCGAAGGCGGCTCGCTGGGCATCGTCGGCGGCTCCGGCTCCGGCAAGACCACCACGGCCCGCATCGTCGTCGGTCTGGATCGGGCCGACGAGGGAGAGGTACGGATACGGGGCCGGGCCCGCCCCGCCCGGGCACGCGGACGGGTCCGGCGCCTGGCCAGGGCCCGCGAGGTGCAGATGGTCTTCCAGGACCCCTATCTGTCCCTCGACCCCAGGACCGGCGTCGACCAGGTCCTCCGCGAGACGCTGCGTCTGCACTTCCCCGACCGGGACCCCGAGCCCCGCATCCGCGAACTCCTCGACCAGGTCGGCCTCGGCAGCCGAGCCGCCGAAGCGCTGCCCCGGCACCTCTCCGGCGGTCAGCGCCAGCGCGTCGCCATCGCCCGCGCGCTCGCCGTGGAACCCGCCGTTCTCGTCCTGGACGAGGCGGTCGCCGCCCTCGACGTGTCCGTACAGGCCCAGATCCTCAATCTGCTCGCCGACATCCGCGAACAGACCCCGATCGGCTACCTCTTCATCACCCACGACCTCGGCGTGGTCCGGTGCGTCACCGACGAGGTCCTCGTCATGCGCCACGGCCGTGTCGTCGAGGCCGGCGCCACCGCGCAGGTGCTCGCCGCGCCGCAACACCCGTACACCCGGCTCCTCCTGGACTCCGTCCCGCACCCCGGCTGGAACCCGGACCGGATCGCGGCGGCCCGCCAGGAGCTGTCGTCCCCGTAGGCACCCCCACACAGGAGGCAGAAATGACCCGAGGCCTGAACAGGCGAGGATTCCTCGTCGCCTCCGGAGCGACCGCCGCCGGCGCCGCCCTCGCCACGACGTCCCAGGGCAGGGCCCGCGCCACCGCGGGCACCTTCCGGGTTCCGGTCGAGGACGTCCGCCACGCCCGCACCTGGATGGCATGGCCGGACAGCACCTCGATCTGGGGAGGCAAGCTGAGCGGCGTACAGGCGGACATCGCCCTGATCGCCCGTACGACCGCGAAGTACGAACCGGTCGTCATGTGCGCCAACTCCGGCAGCGCCGCCAAGGCCCGCTCGATGTGCGGCTCCACGGTCACCGTCATCAGCTCCATCCCCGTCGACGACTGCTGGATGCGCGACAGCGGCCCCGTCTTCCGTACGGACGGGGCCGGCGGCCTGGACACCGTGGGCCTCAACTTCAACGGCTGGGGCAACAAGCAGGCCCACGCCAAGGACGCCCTCGTCGCCGAACGGATCGCCGCCTACGTGGGCGTCCCGTTCACCTCCGCCGACCTCGTCGGCGAGGGCGGCGCCATCGAGCAGGACGGCGCCGGCACCCTGATGGCCACCCGCAGCAGCCTCGTGAACCGCAACCGCAACCCCGGGATGTCGGAGCGGCAGCTGACCTCGGCGATGTGCGAGGCGTACGGCGCGTCCAAGGTCATCTGGTTCGACGGGGTCCGGGGCCAGGACATCACCGACGACCACGTCGACGCCACGTCCCGCTTCCTCGCCCCCGGCGAGGCCCTCGTCCAGATGCCGCTGGCCTCCGACACCGACGCCTACGCCCGCGACGCACGCCGGCAGTTCAGCATCCTGTCTACCTCGACGACGGCCACGGGCAGCCCGATGGACGTCCTGCGCCTCCAGGGCCCGGACTACGACAAGATCCGTTCCACCAGCCGGGACTTCCTCGCCTCCTACGCCAACTACTACCTCTGCAACGGCGCCGTCATCAGCGCCCACTTCGGCGACACCCGTGCGGACCAGGCGGCCAGGGCGACCCTGGCCCGCCTCTACCCGGACCGCGTCATCGAGCAGTTGAACATCGACCGCCTCGGCACGGGCGGCGGCGGCATCCACTGCGTCACCCAGCAGCAGCCCGCTTCCCAATCTTGAAGTCAAGCCACGTGAGTCACTGGGGGTACGACTTGGTAGCACCGTCGGTCACGAATCAGTGCCCAGAAGACGTTGACTC
>NZ_JBHWBS010000169.1:0-3193 GCF_042735655.1 Streptomyces sp. NPDC059567
GCCCCGCGCGCGCCCCCCCCTCGCCGCGCTGGCGGGCCCCCGCCCGGGACCGCGCAGGCCGCCGCCTCCGGGTCGGCGGCGGCGAGGCCACTGGCCTCGAACTCGTCCTCGTCGAGCCGCAGCACCTCGCTGCCGTCCGCCGACACCCACAGATCCAGGTCAAGGTCCTCGACCACGACCTCGGCGCCGTCGATCACGGCCGGCCGGGTGACATCGCAGTACCAGCCCTTGAGCGTCCCGTCGGCGGAACGGACCTCCTTGACCGCGTACCAGCGGTCGCGCCAGTAGTGCTCCACGAACACATCGCCCGGCTCGAACCGTACGAAGCCGAAGTCCCGCACCCCGTCGGCCGCCCACGGAGCCCGGACCGACAGCCGGGTGCCGTCGTCGGCGAGGACCCCGGCGGGATAGCGGATCTTCGTGCGACCCGCCTTCACGAGCACGACCTCAACCGAGCGTGCGGGCATGACGTACCTCCGTTGCGCAGATGCCGTAGCCGAACCACTTGTTGATCGCCAGCATCGGCTCGTTGCCGGCGTCGTTCCCGGTGAACGCCTCCGTGCAGCCGGCCGCCCGGGCCCGGTGCAGGGAGTGGTTCTTGACGAGCTTGGCCAGCCCCCGCCCGCGGAAGGCCGGGTCGGTGCCGGTCATCCCGGAGTTGTACCGCCCCTGGCCGTCGGTCTGGGCGGCGCTGAAGGCGGCGGGACGGCCGTCGACGACCGCGACGGTCGTCAGCTCGGGGTCGAGCAGCGGATGGTTCCAGGTGCTCGCCAGCCAGTGCTCGTAGTCCGTCAGCTCGGCGCCGACATCGCCGGGCTCGTCGGCCGTGGTCAGCGCGTCGAGCACGAACAGCGGACGGGGGTCGGCGGCGAACTCGGTGGCGGAACGCAGTTCGACACCGGCCGGCGGCTCCTGGAGCGGCGGCAGGTCGGCGGAGGTCAGGTCGAGGCGGAGGAAGTGCGCGGAACGGCGGGCCGTGTACCCGTGCCGCTCGGCGAAGGCGCGGAACGCCGGCTCGTCGAGCACCCAGCTGTAGAGCGTGGTCGCGCCGTGCTGCGCGAGGTGCTCCTCGGAGGCCCGCACCAGCAGTGTGCCGGCGCCGAGCCCCCGCTTCTCCGGATGGACGTAGACGTTGACCGAGCCGACACCGGCCTCGGGTGCGTCGTGCGCGATACGGAGCTGGGAGGTGCCGACGATCTCCCCGTCGACCTCGGCGACCAGCGGACGCGCATGCGCGTCGGGGTGGGAGTGGGCCCAGTCGAAGGCCACCTGGGCGGCGTTGGCCAGCATGAACGGGATGGCGGCGCGCCGGACGCGGGCGAAGCCCTCGGCGTCCTCGGGGCGTACATCACGGACGATCACAGTCATGGTGTCGCACGGTACGGGCCGAAGTGGCGCGGCCGCCTCCCCATTTCCCCGGGGGCGGGGGCAGAATCGGGCCGTGACATTGCGAATCACCGTGGACACGGACTCGTCGACCGCCCCTTACGAACAACTGCGCGCCCAGATCGCGAAGCGCGCCCGCTCCGGCGCCCTGCCGGTCGGCTACAAGCTGCCGACGGTACGCGGCCTGGCGGAGGAGCTGGGCCTCGCGGCGAACACGGTCGCCAAGGCGTACAAGTCGCTCGAGGCGGACGGGGTGATCGAGACGCGGGGCCGCAACGGCACGTTCGTCGCGGCGGCGGGCGACGCGGCGGAGCGCCTGGCGGCGTACGCGGCGGCGACGTACGCGGCGGAGGCGAGGCGGCTGGGCCTGACCCGCGAGTCCGCGGCGTCAGCGGTGACGGACGCGTTGCGGGCGGCGTACGGAAGCTGATCCCGCTGGGGCTCCCGCGGGGCGAAGCCGGGGAGGGGCGTGCCCACCCGTCCCCCTGAGACTTCGCCCGGGGGAGCCAAGTGGGGCGATCGCCCACGACGGGACCGCTCTACAGGTACATCCCCGCATCCGGGGTCCGGGGCTCCGGGAGCCCGGGGGCCGACGTGCCACGGCGCAGGGCGTACAGCTCGGCCAGCGTCGCACCGTCGTGCGGAACCCCCTCCTCCGTGCCCAGCCACCCCACCGCCTCACGACGGGTCAACCCGCCCACCTCGATCCGTGCCAGGCACCGCCCCGGGCGGACGACCGCCGGGTGCAGCCGCTCCAGGTCCTCGTTGGTGGTGACGCCGACGAGGACGTTGCGGCCCTGGCCGAGCAGCCCGTCCGTCAGGTTCAGGAGCCGGGACAGCGCCTGGCCCGCGGTGTGCTTCGCCTCGCCGCGGATCAGCTCGTCGCAGTCCTCCAGGAGCAGCAGCCGCCACCGGCCCTTCGCCGTGCCCTCGTCCTCACCGATCGCGATGTCCATCAGATATCCGACGTCGTTGAAGAGCCGCTCCGGGTCCAGGACGCAGTCCACCTGGCACCAGTCCCGCCACGACCGGGCGAGCGTGCGCAGCGCGGACGTCTTGCCCGTCCCGGGCGGCCCGTGGAGCAGCAGCAGCCGACCCGCGATGTCGTCCGGGGTGACCTTCATCAGCCGGTCCATCTGCTCGGCGACCGGCGCCGTGTAGTTGGGCCGGATCTCCTCCCACGTCCCCGCGCTGATCTGACGGGTCGTACGGTGCGGGCCGCGCCGCGGCGAGACGTACCAGAAGCCCATCGTCACGTTCTCGGGCTGCGGCTCGGGCTCGTCCTTCGCCCCGTCCGTCGCCTCCTTGAGGACCTTCTCCGCCAGCTCCGCCCCGGTGGCCGTGACGGTGACGTCCGCGCCCCGGTTCCAGCGGGAGACCAGCAGGGTCCAGCCCTCGCCCTCGGCCAGCAGGGCGCTGCGGTCGTCGTCCTTGGCGGCGCGCAGCACCTTCGCCCCGGCGGGCAGAAGCGTCGCGGCGGGCTTCACCCGGTCCAGGGTGGTGCTGTGGGAGTGGGGCTGCTCGCCGGTCGCGAAGCGGCCGAGGAACAGCGCGTCGACGACGTCGGCGGGTGAGTCGCTGTCGTCGACGGTGAGCCGCATCGGCAGTGCTTGCTGCGGCTCGGACGGCGGCATGGTGGCAGACATGACGGCCATGATCCGGCAATCGGGCATTCCGTGCACGGTGTTTTGAACGGGACGATCCCGCGGGGGGCGGCGGTGGGGGGCGCCGCGGCCCCCCCGGGGGCGTCCCGGTGGCCGCCCGCCCCCCCCCCGCCCCCCCCCCCCCCCCCCCCCCCCCCCCACCC
>NZ_JBHWBS010000169.1:3203-8146 GCF_042735655.1 Streptomyces sp. NPDC059567
CATTTGCCCTCTACTTCGGTTGGTCTCTTGGTGTTTTTCAGCCGCGCCCTCGCGGGCGGGCGGGGTGGGGGGCCCCCCCACCCACCCCTCGGGGTCAGACCGTGTGCCGACCGGCCGCCCGCAGGGCCCCCCGTGCCCGGCGCACCACCGCGTACCCCTTGGTCAGCACCCGGTCCGCGGCGAAGGTGCGCCCGAGCGCCCGGCCCTCCACAAGCCGTTCGAACTCCTCGATGCCGGTGGACCGCCGTACGGTCACCCGCTCCAGGGCGTACGGTCCCTGGCTGCGCCTCGCCGTCGCGTTGCCGACCGCGAGGGCCTGGGCGTATCCGGCTGCCCGGACCGTCCGCCGGACGCGCCGGCTGGAGTATCCGTACGGGTAGGCGAAGGACACCGGCGCGCTGCCCAGCTCCTCGCGGACGATCTCCTTGCACCGCAGGGTCTCGTACCAGAGCCGTCGGTCGTCGACCTGGTCGAGCTGCGGATGCGTGTGGGTGTGCCCGCCGATCTCCGTGCCGGCGGCGGCCAGTTCACGGACCTGGTCCCAGTCGAGCATGGTGTCCAGGGCGCCGCCCTCGTCGTACGCGCCGCGCAGCCAGCCCGTGGAGACGAAGAGCGTCGAGGCGAAGCCGTGCTTGGCCAGCACCGGAAGGGCGTGCCGGTGCACCCCCTCGTAGCCGTCGTCGAAGGTGATCAGGACCGGGCGCGCGGGCAGGGCCCCGCCCGTGCGCCAGGCCGTGGCCAGTTCGGCGGTGGTGAGCGGGGTGAGACCGCGGTCGGCCACCACCGCCATCTGCTCGGCGAACGCCTCGGGCGAGACGGACAGCCGGTGCGTCGCCGGGGCGGGCCGGTGGTCCACCGCGTGGTACATCAGGATCGGTACGGGTTCGGTCACGCGGCCACCTCCGGGGCGGACGCCGAGTCGGACCAGACCGGGATCGGGCCCGAGGAGAACGTCGCCCCGCCCCGGCGTACCCGCAGCGCGCCCTGGACGAATCCGCCGGCCGCCACCACCACGCCCGCCACGATCGCGCCCGCCCGGCCCGCGCCGCCGGGGCGGAGGAGCACGGCGTCGCGCAGTCCGCGCGCGACGCCCGCGGGCAACACCCGGGTGGTGTAGCGCCGTTCGGCCTCCAGGCCCTCGTCGGCGCCGACGCTCCTGGACACCAGCGCCTTGGAGATGCCCTCGGCGTACGTCCGGCTGCGGAAGTAGCCGAAACGCTCGCGGGCGGCCGGGACCTTGTGGTGGATGACGGACCGGTCGTCGATCAGCAGCACCGCATCGGGGAGCGCCTGGGAGAGCCGGATGCACAGCTCCGTCTCCTCGCAGCCGAGCGGCCGCTTGTCGCCGTCCCGCCCGATGCCGGTGGCGAAGCCGCCGGCGACGTCGAAGGCCGTACGCCGGAAGGAGGCGTTGCCCCCCAGCACGTTGCGCACCCGGACCAGCCCCGGTGGCAGGCCCCGGTACGTGCAGCCGACGACCCAGTCGAACTCCTCGGGGAACCAGGCCGGCCGCCTTCCCGACGCCCAGGCGGGGAGGGTCCGGCCGCCGACGGCCATCACGTCCGGGTCGTCGTACCCCGAGGCGAAGTACCGCAGCCAGTCCCTCTCGGCCACGGCGTCGTCGTCGAGGAAGGCCACGAACTCGCCGCGGGACGCGGCGATTCCGGTGTTGCGGCCGGAGGAGAGGCCGCGGGGGCCCGCGTTGGCGAGCACCCGCACCTCCTCACGTACCGTCTCGTCCTTGAACTCCTCGGCCAGCCGGGCGAGGAGCCGCTCGTTGTGGTCGACCACGAGCAGGATCTCCAGCGCCGGATGGGACTGCGTCCGTACGGAGTCGACCGCCGCGAGGATGTCCTCCCAGCGCTCCTCCGTGTAGACGCAGATCACGACCGAGAACCGACGGTCACTCAAGACGCCTCTCCTCGCGGAACGTTGACGGAGAAGGCGGTGGGCCGACGGCGCGCCGCACGTCTCACGCCCTTCTCCCTGAGGATGACCTTGAGGACCCGGATGCCGTCGCGGACGGCGTTGAGGTTGCTGACGCCGTGGATGCGCAGGTACTCGTGGCTCGGCACCTCCTGGACCTTCAGGCCGGCCTTGACGACCCGGATGTTGATGAGGGTCTCGATCTCGAAGCCGGTGCAGTCCAGGGTGATCTCGTCGAGGCAGCGGCGCCAGAAGGCGTTGTACCCGTAGCAGAGATCGGTGTAGCGGGCGCCGAACTTCCGGTTGACCAGGGCGCACAGCGCCCAGTTGCCGAGCCGGCGGACCGGCGTCATGTCGTCCGTGCCGCCGCCGTTGGCGAAGCGGGACCCCTTGGCGAAGTCGGCGCCGCCGACCAGGGCGGAGACGTAGGAGACGATCTCCTGGCCGTCGGCCGAGCCGTCCGCGTCCACCATCACGATGATGTCGCCGGTGCAGGCGGCGAATCCGCTGATGAGGGCGTCCCCCTTGCCCTTGCCGACCTGCTTGACGACCTTGACGTCGGGCCACAGTTCACGGGCGACCCGAACGGTGTCGTCGGTGGAGTTCCCGTCGACGAGAACGACTTCGTGGATCCAGTCCGGAAGCGTCTTGAAGACGTAGGGAAGATTTTCCGCTTCGTTCATCGCGGGGATGACGACACTCACCGGCGGTGTGATCGCCAAATGCGAAGTGATCGCCTTGTATTGAGCGGCTATCAGGCTCTGGTCCGCGGAATCATGGCCGGTGACGGCCGGGCGCAGGAATGAGCTCATGGCTGGTGTTTCCCTCTCGTCCGGTGGACCGCCCGCCCCCGGGCTGTCCGGTGGTCTGTCCGGTTCGAAAGGGGGGTCCTCACCCCGTCCGCACGGCAGTGATCGCCGTATGGCATGGGTGAGTTGGCATCTCAAGCCGCGCGGCACGCGACTCGGCGACACACCTGTGTACGCCGAGCCAGCACCCCCCTACCGCGCCCCGCTCCGGGAACCATCGCGACGCTAGAGCCCTCCCCTGAGCCGCTTTGCCGATGGACCGATGCGGGTGAGATGTACGACGGTATTGATGAATGCGACTGTATGGCAAGTCCTGGTTCGGCGACTCCCGTTTCTGCCAATTGGCGAGCCTTCGGCGGTCAGATAGGGAACCGTCCCGATCGGATTTTCACAATCCGTTTGGCCAATGATGCCATTGGGGTTGGATGAAACTTCTGAGTAATTCCGTGCGAATTCATTTCGGTGCCGTTCGACCGCTCGCGGCCGCCGGCTCCGCATGATCCATCAGCTGGCTTGATTTCGACGGTCCCTGACGGGGGGTCGGCAACTTCTCGCCAAGGATTCTTGGCATGGACACTTCCAGCACGCCGGATGCGCTGCTACTACCAAGTAACGCAGAGATCCTGCTACAGGGAGGTTCCATGAAACTGTCCCGATTCGCGGCTTTCTCGTCCTCACTCATGCTCGGTGCCGTCCTCGCCCTGACCGGGGCGGGAGCCGCGCAGGCCGCCGAAACCGCAGCGCTCGACTATGTGGCGCTGGGTGACTCGTACTCCTCCGGTGTGGGCGCCGGGAGTTACGACAGCGCCAGCGGCGACTGCAAGCGCTCCACCAAGGCCTTCCCCGTCCTCTGGAAGAACGCGAACGCCCCCTCGTCGTTCGCCTTCACGGCTTGCTCGGGCGCCCGAACGGGTGATGTCACGAGCGGGCAGCTCGGACCCCTCTCCACCGCCACCGACCTGGTCTCCATCACGATCGGCGGCAATGACGCCGGCTTCGCGGACGTCATGACCACCTGCGTCCTCCAGTCGGAATCGACCTGCATCAACCGTGTGAATCAGGCCAAGGGCTACGTCGACACCACGCTGCCCGGGAAGCTCGACGCGGTGTATTCGGCCATCGCGTCCAAGGCGCCGAACGCCCGGGTCGTCGTCCTCGGCTACCCGCGCTTCTACAAGCTCGGCGGCAGCTGCGTCGCCGGGCTGAGCGAGAACGAGCGCCGCGCCATCAATGACGCGGCCGACTATCTCAACGCGGCCACCGCCAAGCGCGCGGCCGACCACGGCTACACCTTCGCCAGCGTCGTCCCGTCGTTCACCGGGCACGAGATCTGCTCCGGCTCGGCATGGCTGCACAGCGTCAACTGGCTCAACATCGGGGAGTCGTACCACCCCACCGCCGCCGGACAGTCCGGCGGCTACCTGCCCAGCTTCAGGGCTGTGGCGTAGCTGACCCGCTCGGGGAGGTGACCCCGCCCGTCGGGGTCGCCTGCTCGCAGGTCACCGAGAACGGCACCCAGTTCGAGCGCTTCTCGACCGGGGCGCGCACTTCGAGCCGGATGCGGTCGCGACGGGTCTCGTCCGCCCGGTACGTCAGTTCGATGTGCTCGACCTCCTTCTCGCGCGGGCCGTCGGCGGCGAACTCCAGCGTCTGCCAGTCCGTCGCCGAGCTCTCGCCGCTCTCCGTCACCCAGCGGTACTCCACCGAGACCGGCGTACGCCCCACGGTGAGCACCCCGGCGAAGGCGGGGGCCGAGGCCTCCGGCGGCGGACAGGCCCCGCTGTAGCCGGCGCGCAGGGCCCGCACGTGCACCAGGACCGTCTGCGCCGGCGGCGGGGTGGTCCGCGTCGTGGGCGGGCTGCTCGGGGTGGCCGTGGTCCTGGTGGGGGCGGGCGAGGGAGTCGTCGGTGACGTCGTCACCGGGGCGCTGCTCGTCGCCCCGCCCCCGGGGTCCTTGTCGCCGCCCTGGTTCCGCAGCAGCGCGTACGTCAGTCCGCCCACGGCCAGCAGCAGAAGGGCCACCCCGATCGCGAGCACGGTGCCGGCCCGGCTCGGGCGGTCCTGGGGCGCCTCGCCCGTGGGTCCGGGACGCGGGTCGTACGGCAGGGGCATGGGCGGAGTCGGGGCGGCGGGGGGCGGGCGCGCGGGGCGCGCGCGGGGCGGCGGGGGGCGCCGCCGCGCCGCGCCCGGGCCGCGCGGCCCGGGGGC
>NZ_JBHWBS010000170.1:0-7932 GCF_042735655.1 Streptomyces sp. NPDC059567
GGGCGGCGTCCCGACACGACTCCCGCCCGGCCCGGTCCCACCGCCACGAGCAGACGACGACACACGCGACGGCGGTTCCCTCGAGCTCGACCATCTGACCGGGGATCGCCAGGCGCGTCACCCCGAGCATCGTGGTGGCCGGCGCCACTCCGGCGCCGCCCAACCGCGCCGCCAGCCCGCCGTAGTGCCGGAAGAGCAGATCGACGTCGGTCGTGTAGACGTTCAGCCGCACGAGGTTCGCGAGAGACATGCCGGCCTCGCCGAGCACGGCCTCCAGGTTGTCGACGCTCAGCGCCAACTGCGCCGCCATGTCGCCCTCATGCTCGGGCTTGCCGTCGCCGCTCATCGCGGTCTGCCCCGAGATGTACAGGGTCCGTGTGTGCCCGGAGACGACCTCCCCCTGGTTGAACCCCATCTCCACCGACCACGTCACCGGGTTGACCGCGGTTCGCTCCATTGCCACGTCAGCTCCATTCGATTCATGGGGAGTACGTACGTCCGCCGGCTCGGTGGTCACCGGCCTCGACGTCGTGCTGACGAGCCTGCCAACAAATCACGACACCCTTGGTCATGTATTCCGTTAGGGTTCCCGCATGCGCGCCGACAGGCTGGTCTCCCTGGTGCTGCTGCTGCGCCAACGCGGTCGGCTGACCGCGGACACGCTGGCTCGCGAGCTGGGGGTGTCCACCCGCACCGTGCTGCGCGACATCGAGGCACTGTCCACGGCAGGCGTCCCGGTCTACGCCGAACGCGGCCGGCACGGCGGTTTCGCCCTGCTGCCCGGTTTCCGGACCGAACTCACCGGACTGAACCACGACGAGGCACTTGCCTTGCTGACCGCCGGATCAGGACGCGGCGAGCAGGCGTTCGGGCTCGGCTCGGCGCTCGCTTCGGCCATGCGGAAGGTGGTCGACGCGCTGCCCGACAGCCACCGGGCCACCGCGAGCGACGCGGCCCGGCGCATTCTCGTCGAGCCGGAGACGGACCTGCTCTCACGGCGGCTGGTCACTGACGAGGTACCCGACACCACGATGATCGAGGTCCGGCGCGCGGTGCTCGCCGGACACAAGCTGCGCATCCGCTACGCGGCCACGGGCGGGACACCACAGTGGCGCACGGTGGACCCGATCGGCCTGGTCACCGTACGCGACCGGGGCTACCTGCTCGCCACGAGATCCGGCGCGGACCGCACCTATCGGCTGTCGCGGATGTCGGCCGCCGAGGAACTCCCCGAAGCGGCACAGAGGCCGAACCAGGTCGATCTGGACCGGATCTGGAGGGAACGCGCCGCGCGGTTCCTCAGCGACGGCCACATCACCGTGCTGGTGCGGGTGAACCCAGCGCGGCGGGAGGACCTGCTGGACACCGCGCTGGCCGTCCGCGCCGAAGAGCCCGAGACAGACGGCCGGCTGCGGCTGGAGCTGACCTTCCAGGATTCACGACACGCCGAATGGGCACTGTGGCAGCTCGGCACGGATGTGGAAGCCCTGGCCCCGCAGTCGCTGCGCATCTCGCTGCGCGACCGCGCCATCGCGATCGCCGCCCGATACCAGGACTCGTCCTGATACGGCGGCCGCGAACTCCGCGCTGGTTGCCACGACGCGAACGGGAGAACGGCCCGGTCCCCTCACGGGGGCCGGGCCGTTCGTCGCTACTGCGGGACGGACTCCTCCACCTGCGAGCGGCGGAACATCCGGGTCGCGGTGATCTCGCCGTGGATCGCCTCGCCCTCCGCGCTCGGCTGCGGCAGCCCCGGGCGCAGATGCTCCTCCACGCTGATGTACTTCAGCCCGGCCCGCAGGTCGGCGTCGTTGCGCAACCGGATCACCAGCGGGAACTCCGCGAGCGCGGTCGTGTCGAACAGACCGGTCGTGTACAGCAGCTGGACGCCGAGGGCGTCCGAGACGGCCCGCTGGAGCTCCAGCAGATACGTGGCGTTCGCGCGGCCGATCGGATTGTCGAGGAACAGCGTGCCCGCATGCCGGTGCTTGTCCCGGCCCCGGTCGTTGGAGCGCAGCGCGGCCATCGTGCAGTACAGCGCGATGGCGGCGGTGAGGAGCTGGCCGCCGGAGAAGACGTCGCCCATCTGCCCGACCGGGACGCGCTCGGCCCGCAGCACGGCGTCCGGCTTGAGGATCTCGACCGCGATGCCGCGCGGCTCGAGCGCGGCCTGAACGCCCCGCAGGAGCAGCGACATTCCGTCCCGGCGCATGTCGGAGTTCTTCTTCACCGCGGCGCGGGTCGCCTCGTCGATGACCTCCCCGAGCCGCTCGCTGAGGGTGGCCTGGTCCGGCTCCTCGAAGCGGATCCGCAGGAACTCCTGCCCCGACCACTCGCCGAGGCCCTCGGGCAGCCGCGACAGGCGCTGCGCGGAGCGGAGCGTGGTCAGCGCGGACTCCACCAGTCCGCGCAGCCGGTCGACGATGGAGTCGCGGTTGCGCTCCAGCTGCTCCAGCTCGTCGGTGAGGACCCGGAGTCGGGGCGCGAACGCCTCGGCCCACTTGGCGGCGTGCTCGGGCAGTGCTGCGGCGGGCAGTTCGCGGATCTGCTGCCGGGCCGGGGTGCGGACCTGCTCGTAGCGGGTGGAGTTGGCGTGCCGGACGAGGATGTCACTGGCCTCGCGCACCGCCGCGTCGGCCGCGGAGAGCTCCGCGGCGCAGGAGCGCAGCGCGCGGCGGGCCTCGGCGGCGGTGTGCCGCGCCTCCTCCAGCGTGCCGGGGTACGTCTCCGGGCCGTCCTCCTCGTCCTCCCCGTGGTCGCGCAGCAGGTCGCGCAGGAGCGCGGCGGTCTCGTCGAAGCCGCCCGCGGCGTCCTCGGCGGTGCGGTGGGCCCGCAGGAGGCTCGCATGCGCGGTGCGCGCGGCTTCCAGGGCGTCGCTGCGGGCGGCGAGTTCGGTGGTGGCGGTACGGAGCATGGCCTGGGCCTGCTCGGCATCGACGGGGACCTGGTCCTCGGGCAGTTCGGTGTGCGACTCGCCGTCCTCGGGGGCCAGCCGTTCGGCCTCGCCGCGGAGCCGGCCGAGCTTCTCGCTCGCCTCGGACGCGCGGGTCTCCAGCATCTGGACCAGGGCTTCGGCGCGGGCGGCCGCGGCCTGGCGGGACGGGCCGTCGGCGCCGTCGGTGGATTCCAGGAGCTGCTCGGCGCGGGTGCGGACCTTGTTGGTGAGGCGGTCGAGCTCGGCGAGGGCGGCGGACTCGTCGCTCTCGGCGCGGGCCTGTTCGGCGCGCAGGTCGGCGCCGACGCCGACCTTCTCGTAGAGCTGGGACGCGGCGCGGTACGCCTCGCGGAGGGTGGGGAGCGCGGTACGAGGGGCGGCCGCGTCCTCCTCGGGGAGCTGGTCGGGGGCGCCGGCGATCTCGGCTCGCTCGGCGCGCTGGGCGCGGGCGGTGCGGTGGGCGTCGTCGGCGGCGCGCTGGGCGGCCCGGCGGTCCTCGTCGGCGGCGCGGGCGCGCTCCAGGCAGGTCTGGGCGCGGGCCTCGGACTCGGTCGCGTCGTCGGCCAGTTCGCGGAGCTTGGCCTGCCAGGCGGACCGCTCGCGCAGCCGGAACGCCAGGCCGGCGAGGGCGTCGGCGACGCGGCGGGCACGCTGGGCTGCCTCCTGGCGCTCGTCCCGTACGCGGGCGGCGTCGGCGGCGGCCTCGTCGGCCTCCGCCCGCACGGTCCGGGCCTCGGCGAGAGTGGCCGCGGCCGCCTCGGCGGTCTCGCGCGCGGTCGCGGCGACGGCGGCCAGCTCGGCGATCATGCCGGGCGGGCAGTCGGCCCGCCACGAGCCGATCCGGGCAGCGAGCGAACGGTCGCCGGTGAGGCGGGCCGCGAGGGTACGGATCTCCTCGTCGCGCGCGGCGGCGCGGGCGCGCAGGGCGTGCCGCTCCTCGTCGGCGGCGTGCTCGTCGTGCATGGCCGGGTTCGGCGGGACGAGGAACACGCCCGCGTCCTCGCCGGATTCCGGGGTCGGGACGGGCGCGAGCAGGGCGGCGGCGGTGCCGACCGCGACGGTGGAACGCGGCAGCAGGGCCGCCGTGCTCAGCACCTCACGGGCGCGGGCGTACGAGACGGGGTCGGTGATGACGACGCCGTCGACCAGCTCGGGGCGGGCGGCGAGGACGGCGGCGTGGTCGGCGGGGTCGACGGCCTGGGCGAGATAGCGCCAGCCGGGGAGGGCGGGGATGCCCTGCTCGCCGAGGTGCTCGACGGTGGCGAGCACGTCCGGTCCCGGCGGCAGCAGTCCCCCGTCGCCGAGGGCGCCGAGGATGCGCGAGTCGTCGGCCGCCGCCGTGCGCAGGTCGAAGAGCTGACGCTCGGCGGAGCCGATGGACTGGTCGAGCAGCCGTCGGAGTTCGTCGGCGTACCGGTCGAACTCGGTGACGGTCAGCGGGCCGGGGGTTCCTTCGGAACCGGGGTCCGGCGCGCCACCCGCGAGCCCGAAGGCGGCGCCGGGGGCGGCGTCCGCGCCCGAGCCGGGCTCGCCGGCCGGGCCGCGGCCGGTGGCGGCGCCCTGGCCCTCGGCGCCCGCTCCGGCGTCGGGCTCCCCCGCGCGCTGGCCCGGGAACGGGGAGGACGACTGTGCGGCCGGGAGACTCAGGAGTTCCGCCAGGCGGGCGTCGATGGCGAGGGACTCGGCGGCCCGGCGTTCCGCGTCGTAGGCGTTCTCGGCGGCCTCGGCCGCGTCCGTGGCGCGGGCGGCGGCGAGTTCGGCGCGGGACTCGGCGGCCGCGGCCTCGCGGGCCTGGTCGGCGGCGGTGCGGGCGGCGTCGCGGGCCGCGTCCCAGGCGGCGACCGTGGTCTTCTCGGCGTCGCTCGCGGCGAGGGCCGCGCGCGCCGGGTCGGCGTCCGGGGCGGTGTCGTCGAGCCAGCCCGCCCGTACCGCCTCCGCGGTCTCCTGCTCGACCTCGGCGAGGCGCTGACGCAGGTGTCCGGCCTCGCTGCGGGCGCGCTGGGCCTCGGTCGCGGCGGCGGTGGCGTCGCGGTGGGCGGTCTCCCCGGCGTCCTGGAGGGCCGCGGAGCGCTCCTCCTCCTCGGCTGCGTGCCGCTCCCCTTCCTCGGCGGCGGCATGCAGGGCGCGTACGAGATCGGCGGCGGCCTTGGCGCGCGCGGCGAGCGCGGGGGCGGCGTCGCGCTCGGCCTCGCGGATCGCTGCGGCGACGCGCGCGGAGCGGTCGCCGGCCGCGCGGTTGCGGAGCACGGCCTCGGCGGCCTGCCAGGCGGCATGCAGGGTGCGGGCGTCGGTGAGCTCGCGGCGCTGGGACGCGGCGCCCTTCTCGGCGACGGTCAGCGCCAGGGAGGCGTGCCGGTAGGCCAGTTCGGCGGCGATGAGGGAGCTGCGGCCGCGGGCGGTCTCGGCCTCGGAGACGGCATGCGCGGCGGAGGTGACCTGCTGGGCGAGTTCGGCGGTCCGGCCGCGTTCCTCGGTGGCGCGGGCGGAGAGGCGGCGGGCGAGCGTGCGGGTGCGGCGCTCGGACCCGGCGTGGACGTCACGCGCGCGTGCCCGTGTCCCGGCGGATTCGACGATGCGTCCGAGGAGGTCGACGGAGCCCGCGGTGAAGTCCCGCTCGGCGGTGAGTTCGGCGCGCCGGCCGAGCTTGTTGCCGAAGCCGCTGACGAGGTCGGCGAGACCGTCGGTGTCGCGGGTGTCGGTGACGGCCCGCAGGAGCAGGTCGGTGAAGTCGGAGTCCTTCTTGACCGCGAAGAGGCCGGCGGCCTCACCCTCGTCGGCGTTCATCTCCCGCTGGTAGCGGAAGAGTTCGGGGTCGAGACCGAGGTCGCCGAGGTGCTCGTTCCAGCGGTCGTGGATCTCCTCCCAGTAGACCTCCAGGTGCGGGTAGGCCTTCCCCGCCTCCGTGAGGGCGTCGCGGAAGCCCTTCATGGTGCGGCGGCGGCCCTGCGCGCCGGAGGCGCCCTCGACGGGTGCGCGGACGGCGGTGGACTCGGCGACCGGGAGGTTGTCCAGGCTCAGGCCGGGTCCGGGGCGGAAGGAGTACCAGGCCTCGGCGAACTTGCGCGGGTCGTTGGAGACCTGGCGTCCACGCCACTCGCTGGCCTTGCCGACGACGACGAGTTCGCCCGTGAGGGTGTGCTGCCACTCCAGGGCGACATGGCCGCAGTCGTCGGCGAGCAGGAACTTGCGGAGCACGCCGGAGCTGGCGCCGCCGAGGGTGTTGCGGTGACCGGGGAGCATGACCGAGAAGATCAGCTTCAGGAGGACGGACTTGCCGCCGCCGTTCTCCAGGAAGAGCACGCCGGCGGGCGCGGGGCGGCGCGGCGGGCCGACCGGCTCCTCCTCGAAGAACTCCGCCTGGGTGGGGGCGGGGTGGGGCACGGGCGCGCCGACTCCGCGCAGGTCCAGGACGGTGTCGGCGTAGCGCGCACCGGCGGGACCGATGGAGTAGAGGCGGACCCGGGACAGCTCGTACATGGCGGCGGACTCTCGTCGACTGGTTCGGTGATGACGCGGGGCGGTGGCGCGGGCGGTTACGCGTGGAAGGGCAGGCCGGCGTCGGCGGCGAGCTCCAGGTCGTCGCCCTGGGGCGGCGGCAGGAGCGTCGCGGTGCCGTCGCTGACGGGGACGACGCCGAGGTCGAGGAGCTCGGCCATGGCGGCGCTGCCCGCCATGTCACGCACCTGGAGCTGGTAGCGGGCGGTGGTGCGGTAGGCGCCGCCGGCGTCGTCTCCGGTGCGCTGGAGGAACCCGGAGTCGGTGAGGAAGGCGACGGCCTTGCCGACGATGCCGGTGGTGGAGCCGGCGAGGCGGCGGGCGTCCTTGGTGGCGCCGGTGGAGCTGCGGCGGGCGTAGATGCGCCAGGCGGCCTCCAGGCCGGGGGCGTCGGAGGCGGGGTCGGTGTTCTCGCCCTGCTCCTCGGCGCGCTCTTCGAGACGGCGGCAGGCCTGGCGTACGAAGGAGTCGACGCCGTTGACGGTGAGGCGGCCGATGTAGCCGTCGTCGGCGAGGTCCTCGGGCCGGGGGAAGGCCATGGCGGCGACGGCGAGGTGGGCGAGGCCGTGCAGGAAGCGGTCGGCGGAGTCGGTCGAGGCGCGGCGGGCGTAGTCGCCCATGCGGACGGCGAAGACGGAGTCCTCGCCGGCGGTGACGGCCATGCCGGCGCGCGGGGAGACCTCCAGGACGACGAGTCCGAGGCCGGTGGCGACGGCGTCGGCGAGGCGCGCGAAGGCGGGGTCCTCGCGGTAGCGCCGGAGCAGCTCGGCGTACTCGGCGTCGCGGGCGGGCAGCAGCTTGGGCTGGAGGCCGAACGAGACGAGCCGAGCGGCGTCGGCGGCGTCCGCGGGGGTGACGGCCGTGGGCACGGCGGGGGTGTGCGGGGGCTCCGGCTCGCTCCACGCGTCGGCGTGCTCGGCGTGGTGTTCGCTCACGGCTGGGGCTCCTCGGTGGGGGTGGTCGTTGGTGCGGCGGGGACGGGGCGCGGCAGGGGCAGGCGGACGGGGACGACGCGCACCGCAGGCCGCCGGGGCGGGACCTCGCCGGACGCGCCCGCGGGGGCGGTCAGCCGGACGGCCCGCACGAAGGGAGCCGGGCTCCGCCGCGCGGGCGCGGGTGCCGACACGACCCCGACGGCCATGACGGGCACGGCGGGCGTGGGGGCCGCGGCGGGCGCCGGGCCGACGGCGGGCGCCGGGCCGACGGCAGGCGCCGGGCCGACGGCAGGCGTGGGGCCCGCGGCCGGTGAGAGGCCCGCGGCGGGCGTAGGGGCCGCGGCGGGCGTAGGGCCGGCGGCCGGCGTAGGGCCGGCGGCAGGCGTGGGGCCCGCGGCGGGCGTAGGGGCCGCGGCGGGCGCCGGGCCGGCGGCCGGCGGATCCTCGCTGATCGGGAGCGGGACGGCGTCGGACGCCTCGGCCCGGGGAGGGTCGATGGCGAGCGGGGGCGCGGGGCCCGGCGGCGCAGGGGCGGGCACGCCCACCGGCGGGGGCGCCGCCGGGGCC
>NZ_JBHWBS010000171.1:0-7589 GCF_042735655.1 Streptomyces sp. NPDC059567
AGACCCTGGCGGTGGGCCCCGCGGGGGGGGCGCGCCGCCCCGCCGCCCCCCCCCCCCGCGCCCGCCCCCCGACCCCCCGCGCGCCGCGGCCCATGCGGAGGCGGTCCGGGTCCTGTGGGCACAATGAGAGCGTGAACGAGCAGATACCCGTCATCCGGGACGTCGACCGGGGAACCGCCAAGCTGATGCCCGACGTCGACCGGGACCGGGCCTGGCTGCTCACGGTCGACGGCGCGCCCCAGTCCTACGTCGACCTGGACGAGCCGACGCACCTCGAGTTCGAGTACGCCCGCCGGCTCGCCCATGTCGTCGACAGCTTCGCCGACGAGGGCGCGCCCCTCGCCGTCCTGCACCTCGGCGGCGGGGCGCTCACCCTGCCCCGCTACGTGGCCGCGACCCGACCCGGCTCCCGCCAGGACGTGGTCGAGGCCGACCGGGGACTGCTCGACCTGGTGACGGAACACCTGCCGCTGCCCGACGACGCGGGCGTCACCCTGCATGCCGCGGACGCCCGGGGCTGGCTGGAAGCCGCGCCCGGCGCCTCCGTGGACGTGCTGATCGCCGATGTCTTCGGCGGCTCGCGGGTGCCCGCGCATCTGACCTCCGTCGAGTACGCGCGGGAGGCCCGGCGGGTGCTGCGGCCGGGCGGTGTCTACGCGGCCAACCTCGCCGACGGTGCGCCGTTCGCCTTCCTCCGCTCCCAGCTGGCGACCTTCGCGGGCGTCTTCACGGAGCTGGCCCTGATCGCCGAACCGGCGGTGCTGCGCGGCCGCCGCTTCGGCAACGCGGTCCTCGTCGCCTCCGACCAGGAGATCGACACGGCCCGTCTGGCCCGGCGCGCGGCCGGGGACGCCTTCCCCGCACGCGTGGAGTACGGAGCGACCCTCACCCGCTTCACGGGATCCGCCCGCCCCGTGACCGACACGGACGCGGTGCCGTCCCCCGTACCGCCGGACGGATCCTTCAGCATCGGCTGAACACTCCCGTGAGCGTCAGGAGCCCGGGTGGGCCGCGGGGGTCTCCGGGACCGCGCTCGGCGCGGCGCTCTTCGCGGGTGCGGCGGCCGAGCCGCCCACCTCCTTCGTACGGCGCCTCAGGTTCCGGACGTCCGGGACCAGCAGGACCAGGGCCGTCACGATCACGATCAGCGTCGCCGAGCCCCACAGCGCCTCGCTGCGGCCGAAGAGGTTCTCCGCCGGGCCCGCGAGCGCCGTGGACAGGGGGAGCATGGCCGTCGAGCCGAACCAGTCGTAAGCGGACACCCGCGACAGCTTCTCCTCCGGGATCTCCTGGTGCAGCGTCGTCATCCACGCCACACCGAACACCTCGATCGCCACACCGCTGACGAACATGGCGGCCGAGAGACCCACCACGTCGAGCGGGACCGCGAGCGCCGCCGACGGCAGGGCGATCGGGAAGACGCCGAGGGTGCCCACGAGGAGCATCCGGCGGGGTTTCCAGCGCATCATCAGGAACGCGCCGACGAGCGTGCCCACGCCGAAGAAGGCCAGCGCGATTCCCCACGGCCTGGCGCCGCCGAGCTGGTCCCGGGCCACCAGCGGCCCGTAGACGGACTCGGCCGCGCCGACGAGCGCCACGACGATGGAGAACTGGGCCACGATGGACCACAGCCAGGGCCGCCCGACGAACTCGTCCCAGCCCTCGCGCAGATCGGCGAGCAGGCCGCCTCCCGCCTCGCGCTTCGCGATATGGCTGACGTCGAGGAAGGCGCGCAGTGCGCCGGCGGCCGCGAAGGCCGCCGCGTCGATCGCGAGGACCCAGCCGGGGCCGACCGCGGCGATCATCGCGCCGCCGAGCGCCGCGCCGCCGATGCCGGCGCCGTGCATCGCCATCCGGAACAGGGCGAAGGCGCGACTGACCTGTTCGCCGCTGACGCTGGACATCAACATGCCCTCGGCCGCCGGGTTGAAGAACGCCTGGCCCGTTCCGCACAGCGCGGTCAGCAGCATCATCTGCCACAGCTGGGGGTCGCCCGTGAGGACGAGAACGGCGAAGACGCCCTGGGAGGCGAAATTGAGGGCGTTGGCGGCGACCATCACCCGGTGCCGGGGTATCCGGTCCGCGACCGCGCCGCCGATGAGCAGGAAGAGCACGAGCGGGACGATGCGGGCCGCCGCCACCAGGCCCACATCGCCGCTGTCCCCGCCGGACTCCATCACGGCGAACGCCGTCGCGATCAGGGCACCGTGGGTGCCGAGGTTGGTGACCATCGCGGCGGCGGTCAGCAGCAGGTAATTGCGGCCCGCCCACTCGGGACGGCGGGAGAGCAGCGAGGTGCGGGGGGAGGCGGCGGGAGTTCTCACCCCGGGACTATCCCTGTCGCCGCCGCCTCCTGCCAAACCGAATACCGGACGCCCTCGCCCGGTACGGCGTCCGTCAGGACGAGGCCGGGGCCAGTCGCACCGTCGAGAGGATCTGCTGGATCGTGGCGTCCGGCAGCTCGTCCTTGACACCGTCGGCCGCGTAGAGCACGAACGACGAGAAGTCACCGGCGGAGTTCTTGAAGGAGAACGCGATGGACTTGCCGTCCGACTCGCACTTGTTCCGCGTCTTGATCCCCGGGGCGGTGGCCGTCGACATGCTGCCGACGAGTCCGGACTTGGTGGTGTACGGCACAGCCTTGGTGATCTTGATGGTGCCCTTGGGCATGTGCTGGGCGTAGCCCGCCCACACCCAGTTGCCGGCCTCGTTGAACGCCGCCTCGTCGGTGTTCTTCGCGCCCTGGCCGCCCTTGGTGCCCGCGGTGCTCAGGCCCCAGGTCTCCTCGGTGCCGTTCTTGTCGGTGTCGAACGTGCACCACTTGCTCTTGAAGCGCGCGGGTGCGGACATGGTGACGACCGGCGAGCCGTCGCCCTTCTTCTCGTCCTCGAAGAAGGTGACGGAGCCGGGCTTCAGCAGCTCCCACTCCGGCGGTACGTCGAAGAGCGTGCCGTACTTGGGGTTGTGGACGACCTTCCAGCCCGGGATCGTCGGCTGCTGCTGGGCGTCGTCGCGCGGGTTGTCGATCGGCGGGGACGACTGCGAGTTGCTGGGGGCCGACGACGTGGGCGGCTTCGGGTCGCCGCCGGCGTCGGTCTCCTTCTCGTCGTCCTTGCCGAGGACCAGGAATCCCGTCACACCGGCGGCGACGACCACGGCGGTCGCGGCGACGATGGCGATGATCGTCGTCTGTTTCTTCTTGCCGTCACCGGGACCGCCCGGCTGCGGCGGCGCGCCCGGCACCTGGTACTGCGGCACGGTCGGCTGCTGGTATGGGTTGGGCTGCTGGTACCCGGGCTGGGCCGGCTGCGTCGGCGGCTGCTGCGGATAGCCCGGCTGCGTCGGCGGCTGTTGCGGGTATCCGGGCTGCTGTTGGTAACCCGGCTGCTGATAGGGGTTCGGCTGCTGGTAACCCGACTGCTGGTACGGGTTCTGACTCTGGTCCTGCGGGTTCTGCTCGCCCCCGGGCGGCTGCTGTCCTGGCCACATGGCCAGTAACCATAGAGGTGTGGCGGGAACCCTGCTACGCCCGCCCCCACGCGGGTGCGCGGTGCCGGGGATGGCCATCCGTGCTACTCGCGGGTAACATAGCTCCATGAGCGCAGACCAGATGTCCGTCGGCGAGATGCTCGCCGCCACGGTTCCCATGGCCAGGACCCTCAACCTCGAGTTCCTGGAGACCACTTCCGAGCGAGCCGTCGTCCGCCTGCCGGACCAGGCCGACTACCACAACCACGTCGGCGGCCCGCACGCCGGAGCCATGTTCACGCTGGCCGAGTCCGCCAGCGGCGCGATCGTCCTGGCCGCCTTCGGCGACCAGCTGAGCCGCGCGGTGCCCCTCGCCGTCACCGCCGAGATCGGCTACAAGAAGCTCGCGATGGGCGTCGTCACGGCCACCGCCACCCTCGGCCGCCCGGCCGCCGACGTCGTCGCCGAGCTCGACGCCGGCGCGCGCCCGGAGTTCCCGGTCCACATCGCGATCACGCGCGAGGACGGTGCCGTGACCGGCGAGATGACGGTCGTCTGGACCCTGCGCCCGAACGCCTGACACATCACCGTGAGCCGCCCCCGCACGCCAATTCGGGGGGGGGGGCGGCCGCGTCGGCAGGAATGGGACGAAAAAATGACAACCTGTCACGCATAGTGCGCTCACCGCGTATACGCGGCATCCGCCTCCGTGCGAAGGAGCAGCGCATTGTCACAGGCCGATTCCCGTGAGCCGAACCTGCCGTCGGACGGTGCCGAGACCGACCCGTCCCCCGAAGCGGGCGCGCGCCGCGCGCGATCCGGACCCAGGCGGGCCCCCGCCGAGGGGCGCCTGCCGCGCAGGGCCGCCCTCTGGCTGCTCGGCGGAGCCGTCGCCGCCGCGGCCTCCGTGGCCGTACCGGCCCACGCGAAGCCGGCCCACGCGAACCGGGCACGACCCGGCGCGGCGGGGCCGGATCCGCAGCGCCGCCGGGCCGACCGGGTCGACGAGCTCCTCGCGGTGCTCACCTTCGACGAGAAGGTCTCCCTCCTGCACGGTGCCGCCGACCCGCAGAGCCTCGGCCAAGCCGGTTACGTACCCGGCGTGCCGCGGCTCGGCCTGCCCGCGCTGAGGCTCGCCGACGGACCGGCCGGGGTACGCGTGAAGCGCGCCGCCACCGCTCTCCCCGCGCCCGTCATGCTCGCCGCCGCGTTCGACCCCGACCTCGCCCGCGCCTACGGCGGGGTCATCGGCCGCGAGGGACGCGCGCTCGGCCAGGACGTGCTGCTCTCCCCGATGGTCAACCTGATCCGCACGCCGTACGCGGGACGGAACTTCGAGACCTTCTCCGAGGACCCCCTGCTCTCCGCCGACCTCGTCGCCGAGCAGATCCGCGGCATCCAGGACGAGGGCCTGATCGCCACGGTCAAGCACTTCGCCCTCAACAACCAGGAGAAGGACCGGACGTCCCTCGACGTACGGGCCGACGAGCAGACCCTCCACGAGACCGAACTGCGCGGCTTCGAGGCCGCCGTCGCCGCCGGGGTGGGGTCCGTCATGGCCGCGTACAACAAGGTCGACGGCGTGCACTCCAGCGAGAACCAGGTGCTCCTCACCGATGTGCTGCGCACCCGCTGGGGCTTCGACGGCTGGGTGATGAGCGACTGGGGCGCCACGCACAGCACCGCCCCCGCCCTCGCCGCCGGCCTCGACATGGAGATGCCGAGGGGCACGCGCTACGGCGACGCTCTCAAGAAGGCCGTGCGGGACGGTCTGGTGACCGAGGCGACCGTCGACCGGGCCGTGCGCCGCATCCTGTCCGTACGGGCACGGTTCGGGCTCCTCGACGAGGCCGCCCGCCCGGACCGGGACGCCGAGTCGGGCGCCGCCGTCGCCCTGCGCGTCGCCACCGCCGGAGCCACCCTGCTGCGCAACAAGGGCCGGATGCTGCCGCTCACCGGCACCGCCGCCAGCTCCCTCGCCGTCATCGGCCCCACCGGCCGGCTCCCCTTCGTCAGCGGCGGCGGCAGCGCCTTCGTGGTCCCCGACGCCGCCGCCCGCCCCGTCGACGCCATCCGGGACCGGGCCGGCGCCGACGCCACCGTCACCTACGCCCTCGGGCAGGACCTCTTCGGCCGGCCGCTGCCCGCCACGGAGCCCCCGACCGACCTGGAGAACCGAACCGTCGCCGCCAAGGCCACCTGGACGTACGAGGGCACCCTCACCGTCCCCGAGACCGACCGCTGGACCTTCCACCTCCACCACGGCGGCGCCCGCCCCGTCGTCACCCTGGACTCCACCGAACTCTTCCCCGTCGTCCCGGGCGCCCCCGAGCAGCTCCCCGGAGGACTGCTGAGCCGCGCCCCGGACGGTCTCTCCGTCCGCCGCGACACCGTCGAGCTCACCGCCGGCACCCACCGCCTGACCGTCACCGCCCGCGGCGGGGCCACCGGCCAGGTCCTCCGGCTCCGCGCGATCAGCGACTCCCAGCGGGCGGAGGACTTCGCGGAGGCCGTGAGCGCGGCCCGCGCCGCGCGGAGCGTCGTGTTCTTCGCGTACGAGGACGCCACCGAGGGCCAGGACCGCACGAGCCTCGCCCTTCCCGGCAACCAGGAGACCCTGATCGACGCCGTGACGGCCGCCAACCCCCGTACGACCGTCGTCCTCAACACCTCGTCCGCCGTCACCATGCCGTGGCTGGAGAGCAGCGCAGCGGTGCTGCAGATGTACTACCCCGGGCAGGAGGGCGCCGCCGCCACCGCCGCCGTCCTCTTCGGTGACGCCGACCCCGGCGGACGGCTCACCCAGACCTTCCCCGCCGCGGAAGACCGGCACCCCACGGCGGGCGACCCGCTCCGCTACCCGGGACAGGACGGGATCCAGGAGTACAGCGAGGGCGTCCATGTCGGTCACCGCTGGTACGACGCCGAGAAGGTGGAGCCGCTGTTCCCGTTCGGGCACGGGCTCTCGTACACCACGTTCGGGTACGACGGCCTGGTGGCCGAGCGTGCCGACGACGGCGGGCTCGCGGTCACGTTCACGGTGCGGAACACCGGCGGTCGGGCCGGGATCGAGGTGGCCCAGGTCTATCTCGGCCCCTCGCCCCACCTCGCCGCGCTCGGCGTCGACCAGCCGCGGCAGCTCCTGGCCGGATACCGGCGCCTGGAGCTGGCCCCGGGCGAGCGGCGCCGGGTGACCGTGACCGTCGCCGCCCGCACCCTCTCGTCCTGGGACGTCGCACGGCACGACTGGGTGCTCGGGACGGGCCGGCGCACCGTCCGGGTAGGAGCCTCCTCCCGCGATCCCAGGCTGCGCTCGGAGGTCGTGGTGAGACCTCTGTGACCAGGTAGGCTGCCCCGGCGTGCGCGACGCGGCGCGCGCCTCGACACGGGAGGAATCCGCGTTGCACGTCCAGGAGTGGCTGGAGACGATCCCCGCGGTCGCCGTCTACGCGCTGGTGGGGGTGGTGATCGGGCTGGAGAGCCTGGGCATCCCGCTGCCCGGCGAGATCGTCCTCGTGAGCTCGGCCCTGCTGGCCTCGCAGCACGGCGACATCAATCCGTACGTCCTCGGCGCCTGCGCCACGGCCGGCGCGATCATCGGCGACTCGATCGGCTACGCGATCGGCCGCAAGGGCGGGCGGCCGCTGCTCGCCTGGCTGGGGAAGAAGTTCCCCAAGCATTTCAGCGAGGCCAACATCGGGCTGGCCGAGCGGTCCTTCGAGAAGTGGGGCATGTGGGCGGTCTTCTTCGGCCGCTTCGTCGCCCTGCTGCGGATCTTCGCCGGACCGCTCGCGGGCGTGCTGAAGATGCCGTACTGGAAGTTCGCCATCGCCAACGTCTTCGGCGGCATCCTCTGGGCGGGCGGCACGACGGCCGTCATCTACTCGGTGGGCATCGTCGCCGAGGCCTGGCTCAAGCGCTTCTCCTGGCTCGGCCTGGTGCTCGCCGTCGTGATCGGCCTCGCCTCGATGCTGATCCTGAAGAACCGCGCGAAGAAGGCCGCCGCCAAGGCGGAGACCCCGGCCGAGCCGGCCGCGGAACCCGTCCCGGCGACCGTCGCGGACTGACACGGCGGAGAGCCGTCGCAGACACGGCGAAGGGCGCGGTACCCGCTTCGGGTG
>NZ_JBHWBS010000172.1:0-7140 GCF_042735655.1 Streptomyces sp. NPDC059567
GACCTGGACGAGGCGTTGCGCGGAGCGGACTTCGTGTTCTCGGCGATCCGGGTCGGCGGTCTGGAGGGCCGGGCGGCGGACGAGCGGATCGCGCTCGCCGAAGGCGTCCTCGGCCAGGAGACGGTGGGTGCGGGCGGAATCGCGTACGGGCTGCGGACGGTACCGGTCGCCGTGCACATCGCCCGGCGGATCGCCGAACTCGCCCCGGACGCCTGGGTCATCAACTTCACCAACCCGGCCGGTCTGGTGACCGAGGCCATGTCCCGGGTGCTCGGCGACCGGGTCGTCGGCATCTGCGACTCCCCCGTCGGACTCGGCCGCCGGGTCGCCCGGGTCCTGGGCGCGCGTCCGGACGAGGCGTGGATCGACTACGTCGGCCTCAACCACCTCGGCTGGCTGCGCGGCCTGCGGGTCGCGGGCCGTGACGAGCTCCCTCGGCTGCTGGCGGACGAGCAGGCGCTCGGTTCGTTCGAGGAGGGCCGGCTCTTCGGCCCCGAGTGGCTGCGCTCGCTGGGCGCGATCCCCAACGAGTATCTGCACTACTACTACTTCAACCGGGAGGCCGTCCGCGCCTATCAGCAGGCAGAGCGGACCCGCGGCGCCTACCTCCGCGACCAACAGGCCGGTTTCTACGAGGAGATGGGAAAGCCGGACACTCCTGCGCTGGCCACCTGGCACCGGACCCTCGCCGACCGGGAGGCGACGTACATGGCCGCCAACCGGGAGGCCGCCGGGATCGGCGAGCGCGACGAGGAGGATCTGGAGTCGGGCGGGTACGAGAAGGTGGCCCTGGCGCTGATGCGGGCGATCGCGCGCAACGAGCGGGCCACGCTGATCCTCAACGTCCGCAACGGCTCCACCCTTTCGGTGCTGGACGCGGACGCGGTGATCGAGGTGCCGTGCTTCGTGGACGCGGCCGGGGCCCATCCGGTGTCGGTGGCGCCGCTGCCGTACCACGCGGTGGGTCTGGTGACGGCGGTCAAGGCCGTCGAGCGCGAGGTGCTGGCGGCGGCGGAGAGCGGCTCGCGGACCACGGCGGTGAAGGCGTTCGCGCTGCACCCGCTGGTCGACTCGGTGTCCGTCGCCCGCCGGCTGGTCGACGGCTACACCGCGGGCCATGCGGAACTGGCCTACCTGCGACGCTGAATCGACCGACACGACTGTCCGACGAACATCTTTACGCCCCTGGGGGCGCGGCATACGCTCGCGCCCCATGGACTCACCTGGGATACGTCGTACACGTCCGAGAAGGGCGATGGTCCGTCTCACCGCGGGCTGTCTGCTGGCCGCCGGTCTGCTGGGAGCCGGACCGGCGGCCGCCGACCCGTCCGCCGGCGTCGACGACGTCGTCGACACGGCGACCGTCGTTCCCGTGCAGACCACGGGCCCGGCCGACAAGCGCTTCAACCTGGTCGTGATGGGCGACGGCTACACCGCCGAGGAGATGCCGGCGTTCCGGGCCGACGTCGAGAAGCATCTGAACGTGCTGTGGAGCGTCGAGCCCTTCGCTTCGTACCGCTCGTACATCAACGTCTGGGCGGTGGAGGTCCCTTCACTGCAGTCGGGCGTGGACTGCGACCCGGGACTCGACGCGCCCCGGCGTGACACTCCGCTGAACATGGGCTTCTGGGGCGGCTGCAATCCGAGCAGCGTGCAGCGGCTGCTGACGGTCGACAGCGGGAAGGCCGCGGCGCTCGCCGACCTCGTCCCGGGCACGAGCGGCGCCAACCGGCAGATCGTGGCCCTGGCGCACAGCGACACCTACGGTGGCGCGGGCGGCAGCTACGCCACCGCGTCCGGCGGCAACGCGCTCTCCTCGCTGATCACCCCGCACGAGATCGGCCACTCGCTCGGCAAGCTCCAGGACGAGTACGACTACTACGCGCGCGGGGTCGCCGGCGGCACGTACGCCGGCCCCGAGCCGTCCTCGACGCACCACACCCTGCTGACCGAGGAGCAGATGCGCGAGCAGCGCGCCAAGTGGTGGCGCTGGCTGGGCGAGCGGAGCGAGGCGGGCGGTGTCATCGGCCGTTTCGAGGGCGGGCTGTACAGCACCAAGGGCGTCTGGCGGCCGAGCAAGCACTCGATCATGAAGACGCTCGGCTACGCCTTCGACCAGGTCGAGCGCGAGGTGATGGTCCAGGCGATCTCGGGCAAGGTGAATCTCGTGCAGCAGCACACGCCCGACACGGCGCCGATCGGGGCCGATCGGACGGTCTGGGTGGACACCCTGCACCCGCTGGGCGGGGAACTCGCCGTCGTGTGGCGGCTGGACGGCAAGACGGTCGGCAGCGGCGACACCCGGGCGGTCGACCTGCGCCGCCTGCACCTCACCCCCGGGGATCACACCCTGACGGCGACGGTCAGCGACCCGACCCCGTTCGTCCGCGACCCCGCGGTCCGCGGTTCGACCGCCCTGACCCGTACGGTGAGCTGGACGGTGAACCGCGCGCTGACCACGCCCACGGCGGAGGTCGAGGCGGCCTTCACCGGCCACACGCCGACGGCGTCGCCCGTCGGCGCGAGCTCGGTCGTCCACGCCGACACGACCCACCCGACACGCGGCTCCTTCGCCGTCCACTGGCGACTGGACGGCCGGACGGTCCACAACCCGGGCAACGACCGCGATCTGGACCTGCGTTCGCTGCGCCTCAGCCCCGGCACGCACACCCTGACGGCCAGGATCCCGGGCACGGACGCCGAGTTGAGGTGGACGGTGGACGCCCGTCCGGCGACGGGCTCGTACGAGCTGTCCGAGCCGCTGCGCACGGTGAGCCGCCCGGGCCGCCCGGTCGAGTACGTCTACGACGGGGAGTTCACGATGAGGCTGACGGCCCGGGACGATCAACCGGGCACCGTGGTCAGCCAGTTCCGGGTGGACGGCGACGGCTGGTACACGTACTACGGCTGGCCGACCGACGCCGACGCGCCCTTCCGCTTCTCGCCGAGCGGCACGGTCATCGACGATCTCGTCTACGGCAAGCTGGGCAGGAGCCGGGCGGTCCCGTGGGACGACGCGACACCGGACTACGGGACGCACACGATCGAGTACCGCTCGATGGACGCGGCGGGCAATGTGAGCGCGGCGAAGTCGTTCCGGGTGACGCTGGTCGAGCCGCGCGGATGACGGGGCGCCGGCCTGTGCACGAAGACCCGCGGGGCTGACGGGACCCCGATCGGCACACGAAGGGACCCGCGGGGCCGACCGAGCACCGGCTGACACGAAGGGCCCGCGGACCGTCCGGTCCGCGGGCCCTTCGTGCAGCGGCGGCCCTCAGGCCTTGCGTCCGACGGCGGCCCAGCCCGGGATGGGGTCGTCGCCCTGGACCGGGACGGCCTCGCCCAGCTCCGGGTGCCACTCCGCGGTGAGCGAGACACCGGGTTCGACGAGTTCGAGACCGTCGAAGAACGCGGCCAGCTCGTCGCGCGAGCGCGGCCGCAGGGTCAGCCCGCGGGCCTTGTACATGCCGACGGCCTTCGCCGCCCCCTCCGGGTCGAAGTCGCCCGTGACGTGCGAGAGGACGACGTAGCTGCCCGGCGCGAGCTTGTCGACGAGCTTGCCGACCAGGTCGTACGCCCCGTCCTCGTCCCCCACGAAGTGCAGCAGGGCGAGCATCGACAAAGCTATGGGCTTGTCGAAATCAAGGACCTTTCCGGCCCTTTCGAGAATGAGCTCGGGGTCGCGGGCGTCCGCCTGGATGTACTCGGTGGCCCCTTCGGGCGTCGAGCGCAGCAGGGCGGCCGCGTGCGCGAGCACGATCGGGTCGTTGTCGCAGTAGACGATCCGGGAGTCCGGCGCGGCCTCCTGGGCGATCTGGTGCAGGTTGGGCTCGGTGGGGATGCCCGTGCCGATGTCCAGGTACTGCCGTACGCCGTGGGCGCTGAGCCACCGTATGGCGCGGTGCATGAACGCCCGGTTGACCCGCGCCATGTCCCGGCCGCGCGCGTCGACGGTGAGCAGCTGCTTGGCCATCTCCTCGTCGACCGGGTAGTTGTCCTTGCCGCCCAGGAACCAGTCGTACATCCGCGCGGGATGCGGCTTGCTGGTGTCGATCCGTACGGCTGCGGGGTCCTGGCTCATCGAGGCTCCTGGTCGGCGGAGAGAACTACGGGTATGAGAGCAAGAGTTACGCGACGGTAGGGGTGTGATGGAAGGGGTCAGGTGAGCAGAAAGTCGGCCTGACCGGATTTCGCTCCTTGGATGAAGGCGGCGATCTCTCCGTGGGTGTAGATGAGCGCTGGTCCCTCAGGGTCTGCGGACTGTCGCACGGCGACTCTGCCGTCGGCCAGCTTCATGGCCTCCACGCAGTTGCCCCCGTTCCCGCCGCTCCACGGCTTGTGCCATCCCTCGGCACCGAGATCCGCGGCGGGCATGCCGTTGTATATGCGATCCATTCACAGCTCCTTGCGGAGATCCCGGAGGATCTCCTTCGTGCGTTGTGCAGTCGCGGCCTGGGCCGCCATGCGGTCCATGACCTCGAGATGGGAGGCCACCTCGGGGCGCGCGTCGAGATAGACGGCGCCGGTGAGGTACTCGCTGTAGACCATGTCCGGGAGTTCGGGCACGGCGAAGCGGAAGAGGACGAACGGTCCGTAGGTGCCGGGGTGGTGGCCGGACGCGAACTCCGCGATCTGCAGGGTGACGTTCGGCAGCTCGGACGCTTCGAGTAGCCGGTCGAGCTGGTCGCGCATCACTTCGGGCCCATCGCCGACCGGTCGGCGGAGGACGGTCTCGTCCATGATCACCCAGAACTTCGGGGCGTCGTCCCTGGTCAGCAGGGACTGCCGCTCCATCCGCAGGGCTACATGACGTTCGATGTCCTCGGCGTTGCTCCCACCGACGGCCCCGCTGCGCAGGATGGCGCGGGCGTACCCCTCGGTCTGCAGCAGACCGGGGACGAACTGCGGTTCGTAGGCACGGATGAGGGCGGCCGCCCCCTCCAGGCTGACGTACATGGAGAACCAGCCGGGCAGCACGTCATGGAACCGCTGCCACCAGCCGGGGAGGTTGGCCTCCTCGGCGAGGGCGACGAAGCCCTCCGCCTCGGAGTCGGTGATGCCGTACGCCTTCAGCAGGAGCTGGACGTACGGAATCTTCAGCGCGACTTCCGCCGTCTCCATGCGACGGATGGTGGCCGGAGCGACCCGGAGGACCTTGGCGGCCTCCTCCCGCTTCAGGCCGGCCCGCTCGCGCAGATCCTGCAGACGCTTGCCGAGAACGACCTGTCCCACCGTGGGGGCGGACCGCGGCTCGCTCACTCTCAGACCTCCCCGACGCGCTGTTTTGGTTGAGTGTGCCATGAACAGGGCCAGAGAGAACACAGCACTCTGCAATTTTCAGAGTGCCACTTGCCAAGTGTCCGAGTCGGGAGCAAAGTATTCCGGTGAACCAGTACGTGCTGCTGCCGCGCGCCGCCACGGGGGCGATGTACGGCACTGCTTACCCACTGTTGTGAGGACCGGTCGTGGCTTCTGGTAACGCGCTCCCCTCAGGTCTAGCGACCCCCCGCGTCATGACCCAGCGCCCACGAACCGACGCTTCCCGTCCCGGCCTCCGCCCCGATGTCCGCCGGTTCGCCTTCGAACTGCCGGCCCGCACGTCCTCCGTGTCGCGCGCCCGCAGACTGGCGGAGGAGCGGCTGATCCTCTGGGGCTGCGATCCGGAGATCCGCGACACGGTGACGCTGATCGTCTCCGAGCTCGTCACCAACGCCGTCGTCCACACCGCGTCCACCCATGTCATCTGCGAATTGCGCGAGGGCGAAGAGCAGCTGCGCATAGCGGTACGGGACGAGGGCGGCGCCGGCGATCCGCGGATACGCGACTGCGGCGAGGAGGAGCGAGGGCGCGGACTGATGCTCGTGGACGGGCTGTGCAGCGCGTGGGGGGCGGACCGTACGGGCCATGGAACGGCGCGGGTCGTCTGGGCCGAACTGGCCCACGGCATGGGGCACACGTGCTGAGGTCGATGGCGACGCTGCTGACGCCGAGGTCGCGCAGGAGCGCGGGGGCCGATTCGACCCGCCTGGTCGTGCCGCCGGGCTTCCGTACCGCTCTGGGCTGCGACGCGGTGGGCGTGCCGGCGCGCTACGGCTTCCGGATCCTGTCCCGGCTGCCCGCCAAGGGGTGTGTCTACGCGGATACGGACTGGTGGTGGTGGCTGGTGCCGACCGGCTCGGACCTGGAGCTGACCTGGCCGATGCCGGCCTGCTACGCCCCCGGCGCGGAGATCCCGGACCGCCGCCCCCGCCTGATCCACCGCCCCGACGGCACCTCGCCGTACACCCCGCCGATCCCCCTCTATCTGCTGTGCTGCCAGCTGACGGGGACCGCTCCCTCCTGGACCCTCTTTCCCACGCAGAGTGACGGCGTAATGTCGGAGCATGTTCACCCCTCAGGGCCCGACCGTCCGTGAGCTGGCCGTCCAGGCCTTCTCTTCGGTGGAGCACGGCTACGACCTGCTGGCGAAGAAGTTCGACGAGACCCCGTTCCGCACCCCGGACCCCGTCCTGGACGCGGTGACGGAGACCCTGCGCCCCCTGGGCCCCTTCGACCGGGGCCTCGACCTCTGCTGCGGCACCGGCGCGGGCCTCTCTGTCCTGCGATCGCTGTGCACGGGCAGGGTCACGGGCGTGGACTTCAGTACGGGCATGCTGGCCGAGGCCCGCCGCTCCCACCCGAAGGCCACCCTGATCCGCGCGGACGCCCTGGCCCTCCCCTTCGCGCCGGCCTTCGACCTGGCGGTCAGCTTCGGCGCCTTCGGCCACTTCCTCCCGGCGGAACAGTCCGGACTCTTCGCCCGGACCCACGCCTCCCTCCGCCCGGGCGGCCTCCTCGCCTTCCCCCTCCCGGCACCCCCACGGGTCGGCTCACTGCCGTACTGGACCCTGCTCGGCTTCGACGTGACGATGCGCGTACGGAACGCGCTGTGGCGCCCGCCCTTCGTCATGTACTACCGCACGTTCCGCCTGGCGGACGTGCGCGAACGCCTGACAGCGGCGGGCTTCGAGGTGTCGCTGCTGCCGATCGAGGCGCTGGGGCGCCGGGAGGACGGCAGCCCGCGCTGCCGACTGGTGGTGGCGCGGAAGGCGTAGCCCGCTTCAGGAAGCCGGCCGGACAACGACGAAGGCGGTCCGTGGC
>NZ_JBHWBS010000173.1:0-6971 GCF_042735655.1 Streptomyces sp. NPDC059567
CGCCCTGCGTGGCGGGGCCGCCCCCCCCCTCCCGGCCCGGTGCGGGGCCCCCGGGCTGCGCCCCCCCCCCCCCCCCCCCCGGGCCGCCCCGCTTCAGGGGTCGGCCGCGTCGGCGTGGCGGACCGCAGCCGGGACCGTGTGGCCCGACCCCGCGCGGCCCCGCGCGGACCGGATGTCAGGCCATCTATGTCAGGCCATCTGGGTAAAGGCCCCGAGAGCCGCCTGCTCCGCCGTCGCGCGGTCCTCGGCGACGAGGCCGATGCGGGTGCGGCGGTCGAGGAGGTCGGACGCGTCCAGCGCGCCTTCGTGACGGACGGCCCAGACCAGTTCGGCGCGGGTGACGGGGTGGCCGGGGACGACGGGCTCGGCGAGATCCGGGTTCTTGAGGCCGAGGTCGTGCACGGCGGTTGCTTCGGTGCCGTAGCGGCGTACGAGGCGAGCGGGTACGTCGAGTCCGGCGAGGGTCTGCGGCCGGGCGGCGCCGACGAGGGGGACGGAGGCGGTACGGCAGGGGCCGGCGGTGAGGGCGCGGGCGGCCACGGCCGCGTCGACGGCGTCCTGGGCCATGCGCCGGTACGTGGTCAGCTTGCCCCCGACGACGGTCACGATGCCGTCGGGGGAGGTGAGGACGGCGTGCTTGCGTGAGATGTCGGCGGTGCGGCCCTCCGCCCCACTGGTGTCGAGGAGGGGCCGCAGACCGGCGAAGGCCCCGACCACGTCCGCGCGGTGGAGGGTGACGTCGAGGGCGGAGCCGAGGACGTCGAGGAGGAAGCCGATGTCGGTCTCGGGGACGTCCGGCACGTCGGGGACGTCGCCCTCGACGGGTTCGTCGGTGAGTCCGACGTACACCCGGCCGTCGCCCTGGGGGAGGACGAGGACGAAGCGGTTGGTCTCGCCCGGGATCGGGATGTGCAGGCCGGCGGAGAGCCGGCCGAGGTCCACGTCGCGCAGGACGAGATGGGTGCCGCGGGAAGGCCGCAGCCGTACGTCGTCGACGAGACCGCCGGCCCACACACCGGCCGCGTTGACGACCACCCGGGCACGGATGCGCAGCTCCTCGCCGGTCGTCTCGTCGCGGACCCGCGCGCCGTCGCCGGTGAGTTCGAGGGCGCGGGTACGGGTGAGGATGCGGGCGCCGTGCGCGGCCGCCGTACGGGCGATCGCCGTGACCAGGCGGGCGTCGTCAGTGAGTTGGCCATCCCAGGAGAGCAGTCCGCCGCGCAGTCCCGTGGTGCGCAGGGCCGGGGCGAGGTGGCGCGTCTCGACGGCGGACAGGGTGCGAGGCGCGGGGAGGGTGGCGCGTGACGTACGGGCGGAGGCGCGCAGCAGGTCGCCGGCGATGAAGCCCGCGCGGGCGAGGGCGGCCTGGCCGCGGCTGACGAGCGGGGTGAGGGGCAGGACGAAGGGCTGGGCGCGGACCAGATGGGGCGCGGTCCGTTCCATCAGGATGCCGCGTTCGACGGCGCTCTCGTGAGCGACGTCGAGCTGTCCGGTGGCGAGGTAGCGCAGGCCGCCGTGGATCAGCTTGGAGCTCCAGCGCGATGTGCCGAACGCGAGGTCATGGGCGTCGATCGCGGCGACGGTGAGGCCGCGGGTGGCCGCGTCGAGTGCGGCTCCGGCTCCGGTGGCGCCGAGTCCGACGACCAGGACGTCGACCTCGGTGCCGGCTGCCAGCTCGGCGAGTTCGCGGCTCCGGCGCTCGGCGTTGAGCGAGGAGCTGCGCGGGTGGCTCAGGGGGGTGTGGGGCGTCACGGGGTGAGGGTCCTCTCCAGCAGGGTGCGCAGCTCGTCGAGGAAGGCGGCTTCGCTCAGTTCGGGATCGGTCTCGTCGGTCATGGTGCGCAGCGAGAGCGTGAACGACTGCACGACGAGCAACAGGGATCGGGCCTGCAGGTCGACGGGGGCGCGGCGCACCGAACCGTCCTCGTGACCCGCGCCGAGCGCCGTGACGAGGAGGCCGAGGAAGGCCTCCTGGCTGGCTCCACGCCGATCGAGGATGTACGGCAGCAGCAGCTCCGGGTCCACGTCGAGGATCTTGTGGAAGAGCGGGTGGGCGCGGAACGCGGCGGCGCCGGCGACGAGCCCGTCCACCATCCGCGCCCGGACGGGCCGGCTGTCGCCGTCGCCCGACATGGCATCGGCGGCGACGGCGATCCACTCACGGGTCATCAGGTCGCCGACGAGGCTGCGGACGTCGGGCCAGCGCCGGTAGAGCGTCATCCGGGACACGCCCGCGCGCCGGGCGACGTCGGTGAGGGTCGTGCGCCGTACGCCGACGGCGAGCACGCAGTCGCGTGCGGCGTCCAGCACGGGATCTGCGTCCGAGTGGTTGTGACGAATGGGCGTCATCTGTCACAGTGTAATGCCAGTACGGGCCGAGCGGCAGCACCGTCCGTGAATCAGACCGAGAGGAACTTCTCGAAGTGGACATGTTGTGGAGCGGCTGGGGCGACCCGGCCAAGGCGGCCCCCCTGCCCGACGCGGTGACCGGCCTGCTGCGTGACCTGCTCGGCGTCACCCCCCGCGCAAGCGGACCGTCGACCCTCGACGAGATCGAACTCCCCGCCCCGACGCTGACCGACGAGGCGCGCACCGCGCTGCGGTCGGCGCTCGCGGCCGAAGACGCACTGCGCGACGACGCCGAGAGCCGTATCCGGCACACCCGCGGCAAGTCCACCCCCGACCTGCTGCGCATCCGCGCCGGCGAGGTCGAGGACATCCCGGCCGCCGTCGTACTCCCGGCCACCCATGACGAGGTGCTGGCCGTGCTGCGCGCCTGCGCCGCCCACGGCCTGTCCGCCGTCCCGTTCGGCGGCGGTACGTCCGTCGTCGGCGGCCTCGCGCCCGAGACGAAGCGGCCGTTCGTCGCCCTCGACCTGCGCCGCCTCGACCAGCTGCTGGCCGTCGACGAGGTGTCCCGCACCGCCGTGCTGCAGCCCGGACTGCGCGGTCCCCAGGTCGAGGCCCTGCTGAACGAGAAGGGCTGGACCCTCGGCCACTTCCCGCAGTCGTTCGAGTGGGCCACCGTCGGCGGCTTCGCCGCGGCCCGTTCCAGCGGCCAGGCCTCCGCCGGATACGGCCGCTTCGACGAGATGGTCCTCGCTCTCACCGTCGCCACCCCCGAGGGCACGCTGGAGACCGGACGCGCCCCCCGCTCGGCCGCCGGCCCCGACCTGCGCCAGCTGATCCTCGGCTCCGAAGGCGCTCTCGGAGTCATCACGGCGGTGACCGTACGCATCCGGCCCCTTCCGCAGAAGCGCGTCTACGAGGGCTGGCGCTTCGCCTCCTTCGAGGCCGGGGCCACCGCCCTGCGCCGGCTCGCCCAGGACGGCCCGCGCCCCACCGTGCTGCGACTGTCGGACGAGACCGAGACCTTCATCGGCCTCGCGCAGCCGGACGCCATCGGTGCCGCCGACACCCCGCCGAGCTCCGGCTGCATGGCGATCACCGGCTACGAGGGCACCGAGGAGGAGACGGCGGCCCGGCGCGCCGCCGCCCGCGAAATCCTGCTCGCCTGCGGCGGAGAGTGCGTCGGCGAGGAGCCGGGTGACCGCTGGGAGCACGGCCGCTACAACGCGCCGTACCTGCGCGACGCCCTGCTCGACGCCGGAGCCTTCGCCGAGACGCTGGAGACCGCCGGGTTCTGGTCGACGCTGCCCCAGCTGTACGCGGCGGTGCGCGACGCGCTGACGACCACCCTCACCGAAGCCGGCACCCCTCCGCTCGTCATGTGCCACATCTCGCACACCTACGAGAACGGTGCCTCGCTGTACTTCACCGTCGTCTCGGCACAGGGCGAGGACGCGGTCGCGCACTGGGACCCCGTGAAGCGGGCCGCCAACGACGCGATCCTGGCGGCGGGTGGCACCATCAGCCACCACCACGGCGTGGGCACGGACCACCGCGACTGGTACGCCCGCGAGATCGGCCCCCTGGGAGTCCGCATGCTGCAGTCGGTCAAGGCCGAGGTCGACCCGTCCGGTGTGCTCAGCCCCGGCGTCCTCATCCCCGTCCGCTGATCCCGCCCGTCCGTAGTCCCCGCTCCTCCCGCCCGCCGATCCCCTTCTCCCGCCCGGAGGCCTGATCCATGCGACAGTTCACCGCCGTCGTCAACCCCACCGCCGGGGGATCCAGCGGCACGGCGGCCCTGCTCCCGCTGGCCCGGCTGCTGCGGGAAGCGGGTGCGCGCCTCGACACCGTGTACAGCCGCAGTCTGGAACACGCGCAGGAACTCGCCCGACGGGCGGGAGAACAAGGGGACGTCGTGCTCGCGGTCGGCGGTGACGGGATGGCCGGCTGCGTCGGTGGCGCGCTCAGCGGCACGGACACGGTGTTCGGCCTGGTTCCCGCAGGCCGCGGCAACGACTTCGCCCGCGCGCTCGAGCTGCCCACCGACGCCCCGGGGCTCGCGCGAGTGCTGCTCGACGGCGTGCCGCGCCCCGTCGACACGATCGAGGTCGAGTCCGAGGTCCACGCTCGGATCTCCGTCCTCGGGAGCGTCTACGCGGGCGTCGACGCGGTCGCCAACCGCCACGCCAACGCCTCACGCCTGCTGCGGGGCGCGGCGTCGTACTACGCGGGCGGCCTGAGGGCCGTCCTGGCTTGGCGGTCGGCCGCGTACCGCATCACGGTCGACGGGGTGCTGCACGAGCGCGACGGCTACACGGTCGTCGCGGCGAACTCCGGCTTCTACGGCTTCGGCCGGAACGTCGCACCCGGCGCGCGCCTCGACGACGGGCTTCTGGACGTCGTGGTGATCGGCGACGCCCCCAAGCGCCACTTCTTCGCGACGATGAACGAGCTGAAGACCGGCGCCCATGTGAACCGTCCCCAGGTGGAGATCCTGCGCGGCAAGGAGATCCGCATCGAGGCGGACCGTCCGCTCCCGTACGGCGCCGACGGCGAGGTCGACGCGACCCTGCCGGTGACGGTGCGGGTGCAACCGGGGGCGCTCAACGTACTGGCCTGACCGCGCCGGGACCCGAAGCTCCGCGTCAGCCGACAGCCTCGGTCCTCCGTCACGACGATGGGTCGCCCGCCCTCACGGCGGGCGGCCCATCGTGGCGTCGGGGGCCGAGCAGCCCGGCCAACGGACGGAAGGCACCCTTCGATCCGCCGACGACCCGCGTCATACCGCCGTAAACCCGCAGGTTAGAGTCGTGGACGGGTCGCGCCGCCGCACCAGGGCGATGCGCAGGGCCGGGCCGGCTGTCGATCACAGAGCCCGCTACGACGTCCCCACCGCTCCTGCCCCATACGGCCCTCGGCCGCCTGCCACGGAAACAGCACACATGAGTACCGCCGCCCCTTCGCGTCCCGACCACGCCCACGCCACGCCCGACGGCCCCCGTCCGCCGCGGTTCGGCGGCCGTGCTCCGGCCAGGCCCACGCCGGCGGCCGCGTTCCACAGCGTGAGCGCCGCGACAGCCGTCCTTCTGGCACTGGTCGCGATCGGCGCGGTCATCCACGAACCGGTGCTGATACCCCCGCTGGCCGCCAGCGCCGCTCTGGTGCATGCCGCCCCCACGCTGCCCCTCGCCCAACCCCGCAGCGTCGTCCTCGGCCACCTTCTCGGCGCCGCCGTGGGTTACGCCGCCCTCGCCACCGCGGGCAGCAACGCATGGGCCGCGGCCGTCGCCGCGGGCCTCACCCTGGCGCTGACGACGTTCGCCCGTACGCCCCACTCCGCGGCCTGCGCCACCGCCGTCGTCATCGTGCTCCAGACACCCGCACCCGCCCGGTTCGTCCCCCTCCTCTTCGGCTCCACGGTCCTTCTCGTGCTGACGGGGTACGCCGGCTCCCGCATCCGCCGCACCTCACCGAGGTACCCCGCGTACTGGTGGTGACCCCACGGCCCGTCGGGTCTGCTCACGGTGCTCCGTGTGACCGACTCCGAGCCGGCTCAGCCTTTGCCACGTCATCCTCCAGACAAAGAGCTCGCCTTGCCGACCGGTGCGTACCTACCCTGAGCGCAGCGGGACCGCGCGGTTCCGCAGGCTGCGGAGCCGTGGCAGAGCGGCCCATTGCGATCGGTGTGAGGGATGCCCCTCTCATGCCGACTGAGGGGGATCGGGTGGGCATACCCTTCCCCGTCCGCGGGTTCGAATCCCGCCGGCACCGCAGCCGGCCAGCACTCCGTCCCCGCGCGAGCCTGGAGCAGGTGGGCGTGGCGTCAGCGCCCTCCTTGCCCGTCCCACGCCGCCGGACCCCGGACGGGAAAGAGCGTGCGATTGTCGGTCGTGCGTGAAAGTCACTACCTCCACGAGGGGGTTGATCATCGACCTCCCCGTTCGGACACAACAAGGGGTGGGGACATGGCGTTGCTCCGTGAATGGGGGCTCACGCTGGGGAGATGGGCAGGTCGGCCCGTCGCGCATGTACAGGAGGACTCCGGTGATCCCGACGTGCGGCGCGTGCGCGAGGCCGCCGCGGCAGCGGATTGGGACGCCGTTCGGGACGTGCTCGAAGCACGTCCCGAGAGCGAGGACCGGACCGAGCTGCTCTGGGCCGTCGGCGACGTCGCGGGAGTCGAGCGGTGGATCGCCGGCGTGCTCGAAGCGGAACCCGACGCGGCGCTGCCCCGGCTCGTGGCCGGCATCCGCCACATCAGCTGGGGGTGGGAGGCCCGGACCGGCGCCCGGGCACAGCACGTGTCACGCGAGCAGATCGAGATCTTCCACGACCGGCTGCGTACGGCAGAGAAGTACCTGTACGAGGTCGCCGAGCGCGAACCGCAATGGACGTCGCCCTGGTACGGCCTCCAGACCACCGGCCGCGGTCTCCAGGTCGGCCCGTCCGTCGCGCGGCGCCGCTTCGAGGCGACGGTACGACGCGACCCGCACCATCCAGGGGGTGTCTTGTCGATCAGGCCGGATCTGGGAGCGGCGTCTGGTGCATGGGGCCTCCCCAGGCCCGCAGGGGCCGAGGGGACGGATCGCAAGGCGGAGGAGGGAGTCAACGCGGTGGGGGCAC
>NZ_JBHWBS010000174.1:0-6527 GCF_042735655.1 Streptomyces sp. NPDC059567
CGTGTGCAGGGCGACCAACGACGACGAACACAACGTGTCGATCGTCATGCTCGGCCCGTGCAGATCCAGGAAGTAGCTCACCCTGTTGGCCAGGAACGCGTTGTGGTTGCCCAGGCCGCTGGGCGCGTCCAGCTCCGGCGCGATGTTGTAGTCCTTGTAGTGCTGGTAGCTGGCGCCCACGAACACACCGGTGGAGGGGGACAGTCGGCGCGGCGGGAGGCCGGCGGACTCCAGTGCCTCCCAGGTCGTACGGAGCAGCCAGCGGGCCTGGGGGTCGAGCACCTCGGCCTGCTTGGGGAAGAAGTCGAAGAACCGGGCGTCGAACTCCTCCACGTTGTCCAGGAATCCGCCGACGTCGGGCTCGTTCCCTTCGGCGTACCGGCCCCAGCGGTGGGCCGGAGCCGGACGGATCTCCTCATCCGAGTCGGCGAGCAGCGACCAGAACGCTTCCGGGTCCGCAGCGCCCGGGAGCGCCAGGGCCAGGCCGATGACGGCGATGTCCGCTGCGCCCGCGGTGTCGTCGGCGTCCGCGCCGGGGACCGTGGCCGCAGCGGCCGGCCGGTCGCCGTGACTCGCGTCCGGTTCGCCGACGCGCCGCCCGTCGGCTTCCGACAGGGCGAACACGCCGTCGCCCGCCAGCTCGGCGACGTGCGCGGCGAGGGCGCGGCAGTCCGCGGCGTCCAGGACGTCCGTCGGGCCGAGCTTCACTCCGTACGCCGCCTCGACGTCGGCCGCGATGACCGTCGCCAGCATGGAGTCGAGACCCACGGTGGACAGCGAGGTCGTCGCGGTGACACCGGGGTCGTGGAGGGCGTTCCGTACCACTTCGAGGATCGCCGCCTCCGCCGCCGCGGTCCGCGGCGCGCGGCGGGTGGGAGCGGGCCGTGATGCGCCGTTCCCGGCCACGGTCCGGTACTCGACGTCGTCGAGCCGGACCAGCACCCGGCCGTCGGCGGCGAGCAGGGACGCGTCGCCGCGTCGCGTGCCGTCACGGTCGGGCTCGGCGCCTTCGAGCAGGACGAACGCCGCCGGCGCCGCGTCCGCCCAGCGCACCGCCCGGCCGATGGAGACCGGCAGATAGGTGGCCGAAGGGGCCGCGGGATCCGCCAACGTGAGCACGGCCATGACCTGGAGGGCGGCGTCGAGCGCCACCGCCTCCGCTTCCAGCGAGCCGCTGCCGGCCGGGACGTCGATCCGCGCGAGCACCCGGCCGGGACCGTAGTGCACCTCGGTGATGGACCGCAGGGGCGCGGTGAGCTCCATGCCCTTCGCCGCGAACCAGGCGTAGAGCCCGGCCGGTTCCAGCGTCCGGTGGAGTACGGCCCGCAGGGCGTCGAGGTCCGCGGCGGCGGGCGGCGGCCCGGCCGGGGCTTCGGCGGTGGTGAGCCGGGCGATGACCCGGTCGGCGTGCCGGAAGGTGACCGGTCCGGTACGGGCCGGGTCGTCGAGATCGCTCGTGAGGGGATGGTCTCCGGTCCCCCGGCCGGTGAAGGTGATCTGCCGCAGGGCACCGCGCGTCAGCAGGCCGAGGGCCAGCGGCAGCGCTCCGGGCACGGTCTCCTCGCCCAGAACGCGGTGGGCGCGCGAGAGTCGCCGTACGACGTCGGTGGTGTCCCGAGCGACCTGCGCGGTCGATACGGCCGACAGGCCCTTCCGGGGGAGCGTCACGACCGCCTCGGCCGCCTCGGGCCGCGAGCCGAAGGGATAGGGCGGGAGGGCGGGGCGGTGCGCCGACGGGCCCGGGTACACGCCGGCCCAGTCGACGGTGCCGCCCCCGACGTAGCGGAAGGCCGGGACGCCGAGCCCGGTCGAAGCGCTCTCCAGCACCGTTCCGCCGCGTACGACGGTGCCGGGTGCCCGGTCCGCCAGGCGCAGCGCCTCGGCCAGCCCGGCGGCCAGTTCGTCGGCCGTGGCCCCCAGGACCGCGACCCGGTACGCCCGGTGGTCGCGTCCGACGGCGGTGGAACGGCACAGTGCCCCCAGGCTCGCCGCGTCCCCCTGCCGCAGCAGTGGCCGGACGTCCGCCATGCGGCGGGCGAGGGCGTCCGGGGTGTGCGCGGACAGGACCAGCAGGTGCTCGTCCGGTCCGGCGGCGGTACGGGTGTCCTCGCCGGACGCCTGGTACCCGCGTTCCGCGACGTACTCCTCCACGACGATGTGCGCGTTGGTCCCGCCCATGCCGAAGGAGCTGACTCCCGCCCGCCGTGGCCCGTCCGAGGTCCACGGCCGCGGCTCGACGGGGATCACGAACGGTCCGGCGGACAGGTCCAGATGACTGCTGGGGTTCTCGAATCCGGCGACGGGCGGGATCTCCCGATGCCGCAGACACAGCAGGACCTTCAGCAGGCCGGCGAGTCCGGCCGCGGGCTCCAGGTGCCCGATGTTGCCCTTCACGGTCCCGATGTGGCACGGCTCGCCACGGTCCGGGTCACCGCCGAACACCTCGGTCAGCGCGGCGATCTCGATCGGGTCGCCGAGCCGCGTCGCCGTGCCGTGCGTCTCGATCAGGGAGACGTCCGCGGGCGCCAGTCCGGCGTCGTCCAATGCCGCACGGACGACCGCTGCCTGGGCCTCGCTGCGGGGCACCGGCAGGGCGCTGCCGCGGCCGCCGTGGTTGACGGCCGTGCCTCGGATGACGCCCCAGATCCGGTCGCCGTCGCGCTCCGCGTCCGCGAGCGGCTTCAGCATCACGGCCAGCGCGCCCTCGCCTGGAAGGAATCCGTCGGCCCGCTCGTCGAAGGGGCGCGGCCGGGTCTCGGACAGGGCACCGAGCTGGCTCAGGCTGCGGTAGTACCACGGGGTCAGACCGACCTGGCAGGCCGCCACGATCGCGGCGCCGCAGTGGCCCGCGCGCAGCGCGGCGACCGCCTGCTGGATGGCGACGAGCGACGACGAGCACAGGGTGTCGACGGTCTGCGAAGGGCCGGTCAGATCCAGCGCGTACGAGATCCGGTTGGCCAGTACCGCGTTCATGGAGCCGAGCGCGGTGTGCGGTCCGACGGTCTCCAGCCCCTGCGCGTCGCGGTGATGGGTGTAGGTGGCACCGACGAAGACGCCGATGTCGCGGCGGCCGGCGAGACCGCTGTCGTCCCGCACCGCCCAGGCGTGTTCCAGCAGGAGCTTCTGCTGTACGTCCATCTCCTCGGCCTCGCGCACGGAGATGCCGAAGAAGGCCGGGTCGAAGCGGTCGACACCGGTGACGAAGGCGCCGGTACGGCAGTAGGTGCCCGTCATCCGGGGACCGCGCGGCTCGAAGTGGGCGTCGATGTCCCAGCGTTCGGCCGGCACCTCGGTGAACGCGTGACCGCCGGAGCGGAGCAGGGGCCACAGCTCCGCCGCACCGCCGACCGCGCCCGGGAGATCACCGGACACGGCGACGATCGCGACGTCCGCGTCACGACCGGCGGCCGTGTGCCGCCGAGGGCGGGGGTTCGTCGCGGAGGCGGCCGGGAGCGGGTCGACGGCGTCGGCGGCCTCTTTGAACTCAGCAGTCTCTGCGGGCTCTGCGGTCCCTTCGGGCTCTGCGATCTCTTCGGACTCGACCGTCTCGGCGATCTTGGCGGGATCGAGCGTCTCGGCGGGCTCGACCGTCTCGGCGGGCTCCGGCGCCACGACCGCGGCGGCCGCGCCGTAACGGCCGGTCAGCGCCTCGACCAGCTCGTCGAACTCGCCGTACTCCAGGAAGAGCGTCGCCGGGAGGTGGATACCCCACCTCCGGGACAACTCCTCCGACAGCTCGACGCTCATGATCGAGCTCATGCCGTAGTCGGACAGCGGAGTGTCACGGTCGAACGACGTGACACCCAGCCGCTCCGCCAGGAACCGCTCCAGCGCGCCCCCGACCCGCTCCCCGGCACCCTCGCCGGCCGAACCCTCGGCATCTTGTGCGGCATCACGTGCATCGGCGCGTACGTCGGAAGGTACGCCGAGCTCCACACCGCCGTCTTCGAGCTCGACCACCACGTCGCCGGCGTCCGGGTGGGCGACGACCACCTGGCGAGGGTCCTCTTGCGCCCCCAGTACCGCAATCAGGGAGTCGAGGCCCTCCGCGGTGTCCAACGGCCGGACACCGCGCCGCCGCAGCTGTTCCGCGACGGCCGTGCCCATGCCCACCTCGCCCCACAGGCCCCAGGCGACGCTCAGCCACGGCGAGCCGTGCGCCTGCGCGAAGGCGTCGAGGTAGGCGTTGGCCGCGGCGTATCCGCCCTGCCCGAGATTGCCGAACGTGCCGGAGACCGACGCGAACAGCACGGCGAAGTCGAGATCCTGCCCGGCCACCGCGGCGGCCAACTCCCGGACACCGTCAGCCTTCGGACGCATCACCGCCGCGATGTCCTCGGCGGTGGCGCTGCGGATCAGCCCGTCCTTGAGCGTGCCGGCCGCGTGGACCACCCCGTGCAGCTCGCCGAACTCCGCGCGGAAGCGTTCCACCACGGCAGCCAGGGCGCCGGGGGTGGTGACGTCCGCGCCGTACGACGCGACCTCGCACCCGTGCGCGCCGATCGCGGCCGTCCGGTCGTGGTCGGCACCGGCCGCTCCGGAACGGCTGACCAGCGCGACGACGCCGGCGCCCTCCCGCGCGAACCGGTCCGCGACCTCCAGGCCCAGACCGCCGTGCCCGCCGAGGACAAGGTAGCGGCCGCCCTTCCTGATCGGCCCGTTCCCGTCACGGGCCACGGCGTACGCCGAACGGTCGCGCACCCGGACGGGTACGTGGCGGACGCCCTGCCGGTACCCGACCTCGGTGGGACCGTCGCCGGCTCCGAGCTCCACCAGGACCGCGCGGAGCGCGTCGTCGGAGAGCCGGTCGACGTCGAGGAGGCGCGGGTGGAGGCCCGGGTACTCGATGGCGGCGGTGCGGACGAAGCCCCACAGGGCGGCGCGCGCGGGCACCGGCCGGTCGCCGTTCGCGACCGGCTGCCCGTCCCGGGTCACCACGAAGAAGCGGGACTTGCGCTGCCGCTCGCCGAGGGTCCGCAGGGCGGCAAGGCAGCCGTAGAGGCCGAGTCGGAGCTCCGCCTCCTCCCTCGGGGCGCCGTCGGGCGCGTCGCCGGCGCTCCACAGGTGGACCACACCCGCGACCGGGTCCCCGACCTCCTCCCAGAGCCGTCGGAAGGCGTCCTCGTCCGGCTGCGCGAGCATCCGCCGATCGCGGTCGTGGGCCTGTGCCCCGGACGGTCCGACGCCCACCTCCACCACGCGGGCTCCCTCGGCCCGCAGTTGCCGGGCGGCGCGCTCACCCAGGCTGCCCGTACCGCCGTTGTGCAGCAGCACCCACGTCCCGGTCGCCGGGTCGTGCCGCTCGTCGGTCGCCGACGCGGGCCGCCAGTCGATCCGGGTGATGGGCAGCATGGCGGCCCGCGGCGGGGCCGGGGCGACCGGTCGCGACACGGCGGCCGTGCGCCGCATCCGTAGCCCCTCGAACTCCGCGACGACCTCGTCCGAGGGCCCCAGCAGCAGGGCGTCCGCGGTGGCGTACGCGCCGTCGACGCCCGTCCGGCGCACCAGGACGGTCACACCGGTCGACAGAGCCGAGAGATCGGCGAGGACCGCGACCCGAGCGACGCCGATCGGCAGCATGGGATACGGGCCGGCCTCTCCCGTGAGGTCCTGGAGCGCGCAGCTGACGACCTGGAACACGCCGTCCACCAGCAGCGGATGGGCGTACCAGGGCACGGGCTCGGCATCGGACCGCAGCGTTGCCCGGGCCACGCCGCCGTCTCCGACGGCGAGTTCCCGGACGGTACGGAAGTCGGGCCCGTACTGGAGACCCTCCCGCGCCCAGCTGTCGTACAGCCGCTCCGAGGTGATCGTCCGCATGCCCGTCATCTGCCTGCCGGTGCCGGCGGGCGTGGTCGGGACGGCGTCCGGGAGCAGCCGGCCGGTACCGCTGGACAGGGGCTTGCGGTCGCCGGCCACCAGGGTGCTCAGCTCGAAGCGGGTCTGCGGGCCGAAGGCGATGTCGAGCCGGACGGGAGCCGCCGCGTCGTCGGCGATGGTGAGGGGTCGCAGGAAGGTCACATCGGTGAGCTCCAGCGGGGTGAACGGCAGCCTCCGGGCGACTCCCACCATCGCCATCTCCAGCTGCACCGCGGCGGGCAGCAGCCCGGTACCCGCGGAACGGTGCTGGGCGATGAAGGGCTCCTGGCCCGTGAACGTCTTCTCGTAGGTCTCGGCCGGGTACGTCACTGTCCCTCGCTCCGGTGCTCGTAGTGACGGTCGAACAGCGGGTGGCTGAGGGCGCTCGCCTTGGTACCGCTGCGGCGAGCGGGCGGCGCGGTCAGCTCCTGGCGGTTGAAGGGGTAGGTGGGGATGGTGGTCGTCCGTCGGCCCTTGCCCCGGTGCAGCCCGGCCCAGTCGAGGTCGGTGCGGGTGTGGTTGTAGTGATCGGCGACCGCCGCGTGCAACTCGACCTGATCGGTGCGGTCCCGTCGCAGGGTGCTGATCCACGCCGGCTGTGTCTCGCCCCACGACGCCCGGGCGAGCGAGGTCAGTTGGGGATGGGAGCCGATCTCCCACACCACCGT
>NZ_JBHWBS010000175.1:0-6488 GCF_042735655.1 Streptomyces sp. NPDC059567
CCCCTGCCTGTGGCAGGGGGGCGCCGCCCTCGTATCAGTGGAAGAAGTGGCGCGTGCCCGTGAAGTACATGGTCACGCCCGCCTTCTTCGCGGCCTCGACGACCTGCTCGTCCCGCACCGATCCACCCGGCTGCACGACGGCCTTGACGCCCGCCGCCGTGAGGATCTCCAGGCCGTCCGGGAACGGGAAGAACGCGTCCGACGCGGCGTACGAGCCGCGCGCCCGCTCCTCGCCGGCGCGCTCGACCGCGAGCTTCGCGGAGTCGACGCGGTTGACCTGGCCCATGCCGACGCCGACCGAGGCGCCGTCCTTGGCGAGCAGGATCGCGTTGGACTTGACCGCGCGGCAGGCCTTCCAGGCGAAGGAGAGCTCGGCCAGCTCCTCGGCGGACAGGGCGTCGCCGGTCGCCAGGGTCCAGTTCGCCGGGTCGTCGCCCTCGGCCTGGAAGAGGTCGAGGTGCTGGACGACCGCGCCGCCGGAGATGGGCTTGATGTCGTCGATCATCGCGGCCGGGTAGCCGTCGACCTTCAGGACGCGGATGTTCTTCTTGCGGGCCAGGATCTCGACCGCGCCGTCCTCGAAGTCCGGGGCGGCGATGACCTCGGTGAAGATCTCCGCCACCTGCTCGGCCATGGCGACGGACACCGGACGGTTGACGGCGATGACGCCGCCGAACGCGGAGAGCGGGTCGCAGGCGTGCGCCTTGCGGTGCGCCTCGGCGACGTCCTCGCCGAGCGCGATGCCGCACGGGTTGGCGTGCTTGATGATCGCGACGCAGGGCTCGTCGTGGTCGAAGGCGGCGCGCCGGGCCGCCTCGGTGTCCACGTAGTTGTTGAAGGACATCTCCTTGCCGTGCAGCTGCTCGGCGTTGGCGAGTCCGCCGCGCAGACCGTCGGTGTAGAGCGCGGCGCTCTGGTGCGGGTTCTCGCCGTAGCGCAGGGACGACTTGCGCTCCCAGGTCTTGCCGAGGAACTCCGGCAGCTCCGCCTCCTCGTCGGCCGCGTAGCTGTCGGTGAACCAGGACGCGACGGCCACGTCGTACGCGGCGGTGTGCTGGAAGGCCTCGGCCGCCAGGCGCTTGCGCGTGGTCAGGTCGAAGCCACCGCTCTGGGCGGCCGCGAGGACGTCGGCGTACCGCGCCGGGCTGGTGACCACGGCCACGGAGGGGTGGTTCTTGGCGGCGGCGCGGACCATCGACGGGCCGCCGATGTCGATCTGCTCGACGCACTCGTCGGGAGTGGCGCCGGAGGCGACGGTCTCCTTGAACGGGTACAGGTTGACGATCACCAGGTCGAAGGGCTCGACACCCAGCTCGGCGAGCTGGTTGCGGTGGTCCTCCAGGCGCAGGTCGGCGAGGATTCCGGCGTGCACGCGCGGGTGGAGCGTCTTGACGCGGCCGTCCAGGCACTCGGGGAAGCCGGTGAGCTCCTCGACCTTGGTGACCGGGACGCCGGCCGCGGCGATCTTCGAGGCGGTGGAGCCGGTGGAGACGAGGGAGACACCCGCCTCGTGCAGGCCGCGGGCCAGCTCCTCAAGGCCGGTCTTGTCGTAGACGCTGACGAGTGCGCGGCGGATGGGGCGCTTCGTACCTTCGGCGGTCACGGGATTGTTACCTTTCGTCCCTCAATGCGGTAGCCGTGCCGGGCCAGACGCCCCACGACCTCGACGAGCAGCGAACGCTCGACTTCCTTGATGCGCTCATGGAGAGCGTCTTCATCGTCCTCGTCCCGGACCTCGACCACGCCCTGGGCGATGATCGGGCCGGTGTCGACGCCGTCGTCGACGAAGTGGACGGTGCATCCGGTGACCTTCGCGCCGTACGCGAGTGCGTCCCGCACTCCATGGGCACCGGGAAAGCTGGGCAGCAGCGCCGGGTGGGTGTTGACGACCCGACCGCCGAAGCGGGCGAGGAACTCCTTGCCGACGATCTTCATGAAGCCCGCCGAGACGACGAGGTCGGGCTCGTACGCCGCGGTGGCCTCGGTCAGGGCGCGGTCCCACTCCTCGCGGGTCGCGTGGTCCTTCACCTTGCACACGAAGGTGGGCAGTCCGGCGCGCTCGGCGCGCTCCAGACCGGCGATGTGGTCGCGGTCCGCGCCCACGGCGACGATCTCCGCCCCGTACCCCTCAGGGTCGGCGGCGATGGCGTCGAGCAGGGCCTGGAGGTTGGTGCCGGACCCGGAGACCAGGACGACGAGGCGGGCGGCGGCCACTCGGTCACTCTTTCCGTGGTGTTTGTACGGTCGCACAAAGGAATCGTGCCTCCGGATACGGGGAACCCTACGAAGGGCCCGACCGTCAGCAACGATACCGGCACACCGGACGGCCCCCACGGGACGGGGGCGTGGCCGGGGGGTAGCGTCAGGGTTCGACGACAGTAGAGACACCAGTTGACACGGCAGTTGAAACAGCAGTTGAGACAGCAGTTGCGACGACAGAGGGAAGACGTTCAGCAGATGCCGGAACGCCAGTCCACGGACGACAACAATCCGTTCGCGCCGCCGCCCGAGGGGCAGCCGGACCAGCCGTGGCAGCCGCGGCGGCCGGAGGGCTCGGACGACGACGCGTCGTCCGGCGACTCCGGTGGCTCGGGCGGCTCCGGAGGCCGCTGGAGCAGCCGCCAGCCGGGCCGCTCCTCCGACGGCTTCGGCCGCCGCCCCGAACGCCAGGGGGGCCCGGACCAGGGCCAGGGGCCGAACCCGAAGTGGGACCCGACGGACCCCGCGCAGCGGCGGGCACGGTACGCGCTGCTCGCGGGCATGTGGGCGTTCTTCTTCGCCATCTTCGAGATCCAGGAGCTGGCGCTGCTCCTGGGCGCGCTCGCCCTGTACTGGGCGATCAGCGCGCTGCGGGCCAAGCCCAAGGCGCCGCCCTCGGATCCCTCCGTGCCGCCGGCGCCCGCCGGCCCGGCCACCGGCCTCCCGGCGCGCGCACAGCGCACGGCGGCCGTCAGCGGCCTGGTCGCGGCGGTGCTCTCCCTGCTGATCGTCGCGGGGAGTTTCACGATCCAGCTCGTGTACCGCGACTTCTACACCTGCGCCGACGACGCTCTGACCAAGTCCGGCCAGCTGGCCTGCAACGACCTGCTGCCGGAACCGCTGCGGGACGTCTTCGGGGTGCAGGAGTAGACGCGCCCTAGTCCTCGGCGGGCGCCGGGGGCTGCGACTCCGGCGCCGGAGGTGTCTCCGGCGCCGTTGGCGTCTCCGGCCCCGTCCGAGGTGGGGCTGGGGGCGGCGGGGTCTGTTCCCAGGCCGCCGGGAGGTAGTCGTACGGCTCGAACCCGCCCTCGCCGTCCTCCTCCTCGGCGAGCGGCTCGGGCACGGGCGTCGGCGCGGGCTTGGACGCGGGCACCGGGGCGGCGACGGACGCGAGCGGTACGGCCTCCGGCACCAGGGCGACGCGCTCCGGTTTCGGGCCGCGCCGCGCCCAGGCCCGTACGCCCAGGGCCGTCGGCACCCCCAGCGCGGCGCACCACAGCACCGCCGCCGCCCCTGTCTGCCACCACACCGGGCCGAACGCCGACAGCCGGCCCGACCCGAGCGGGCCGCCCGCGGCCGCCGCGAGGAGCGTCACCGCCGCGCCGCACGCCCAGGCCGTGAGCAGGACCGTCAGCGCCGTCTCCCGGCCCGTCCAGGTACGCGCCGAACGCCCCACGGCCCCGCCGAGGAGCAGTACCGCGACGAGCGGGACGACGACGGCGGCCCAATGCGGCCAGGTGCCGGGGCCGTGGGCGGGCAGCGCGGCGAGCAGCGGGAAGGGCGGAACCGCGGCGGTTCCCGCCAGTCCGAGCGGTGTCGCCGAGGCGCCCGCGCCGAGCGCGAACCCGGGCCCGAGACCGTACGACGCACCCCACACGGCCGCGTTCGGCAGCAGCGCGACGGCCAGCAGCAGGACGGAGACCTGCCCCGTCCACTCCCCGGCGAGCCCGGCGAAGGACTGCTGCGCCGCGCTCGCGTGCCAGACCAGCGAGACCCCGAACAGCGCGGCGCCTCCCCCGAAGAGAGCAACGAGCGCGGTCCCGGCCGAGCGCAGCGCCACAGCCGCGTGCTCCTGTTCCGGCAGGGGCCGCCCGTTCGCCGTCCAGACGCCCAGCCCGGCCGCGGCGGCGACCGTCGCGGGCAGCCAGAAGGCGGCGGTCAGCGGGTCCGCCGGGAGCGGACCGTTCGCCGCGTAGACCACGACACCTGCCGCGACCAGCAGATATCCACCGCACACCGCGGTCACCGCACCGCCGGCTGAGGGCCTGGGCCCGGCCTCGGCCGACTCCAGGGTGTCCCGTGCGGCCCGGTGCGCGAGCCAGCCCGGCAGGGCCATGAGCAGCAGCGGGGCGACGCCCAGGGGCGCGGGCACCCCGGTGAGGGTCTCCGTGCGGACGAGGTCCACTCCGTGGGCGAGCAGCCACAGCCCGGCGGTCGTGTGCAGGGCACCGCCGGGTCCGCTGTCGGGGTACGGGGAGATGATCCACGCCGCCATGACCAGTACCGCCAGCGCGCCGAGCCCGAGTCCGGCCGCGACCCCGCCGCGTACGACAGCGGTCGCCAGCGCGGCGGACCGGCCGCCCCGGGCCCGCGGATCGGCCGTCGACAGGGGGGTGTGCTCGGTCAGCTGGGTCACACGGCCCATGCTCCCAACGACACGCGCTTTTTACGCGTAACAGGCAAACCGCCGTTGTGTCGCTCAAGATACGTTTATGTACTTTTCCGCCCGGAGTAGCTCTGCGGGAGGTAGTCGCCGATGAGTCCGACGAGTCGGGGAACAGCCGATTCCGTCTCGCTGCCGTCTCCGAAGGAGCGGCGCCGATTGCGCGAGGCCCTGGGCCTGAGCGAGGAACACGTGGCCGACGCGGTCGGCGTCACACGGGCCACCGTCCGCTCCTGGGAGACCGGCCGCTCGGAGCCACGCGGCCGAAAGCGAGAGGCGTACGCAAAGCTCCTGACCGCCCCCGAGGCCGCCCTCACGCCCCCGAGCACCCCACCCGCGCCCCCCACACCGGACCACGCGGCGCCCGGAACCGCCCCCAACGTCGACACCGACTCGAAGCCCGAGCCCGTGTCGACGTCCGGGCCGGGAACGGGCTCCGAGGCCGGCGCCCAGGCCGAGGCCGCATCGGGACCGCGGACGAGACCCGGATCGGCGCCCGCCTCCGAGGCCGACGCCCCGCCGAGGCCCGCTTCCGGGCCGGGTATCGAGACCGCCCCCCGGCCTGAGGTCGCGTCCGTGCCGGGTACGGGCTCCGTGGCGGCCGGCGCCCCGCCGAGGCCCGCTTCCGGGCCGGGTATCGAGACCGCCCCCCGGCCTGAGGTCGCGGGGGCCCAGGCGACGCCCGAGTCCAGGGACACGGCTCGTCCGGGCGCGGCCGGTGTCGGCGGCCGGACCGGTTCCCGGGGCACGCCCGGACGGGCGCCGGAGGCTCCCATGCCCGCCAAGCCCGGCAGGCCCGCCGCGGCGCCCGCCGCACCGCCGGCGAGCACCCGCCCGAAGGCCGCGGCCAAGCGCGCCGCCAAGCCTCCCAAGACCCCGGCGCCCGCCGGACTCGGCCTCGGCTTCGGACGGAGGCCCGCGCGGCCCGTCCGGTCCGGCGCCCCCGCCACCCCATACCCCCAGGAGCGGCAGAAACCGGTGGAGACCCTCCTCGCACCCGCGCCACCCTCGCCCCCCGCCCCGCCCCCGGCGGAGCCCACCCTCACCCCCGAGGAAGCCTTCGACGCGCTCTACGCGCACGCGGCCCCCGGTCTCGTCCACCAGGCGTACCTGCTGACCGGTCGTCGTCCGCTCTCCCGTGAGTCCGTCGAGCGCGCCTTCCACCAGGCCTGGGAGAACTGGCCCGAGGTCGCGATGGACCGCGACCCCGTCGGCTGGGTGCGGGCCGCCGCGTACGACTACGCGCTCTCTCCCTGGCACCGGCTGCGCCGCGCCCACAAGCACCCCGACGAACCGCCCACCGAGGCCGGGCGACGGGCCCTGCTCGCGGCGCTGCTCGAACTGCCGCCGCCTTACCGCCGTACCGTCCTGCTCTACGACGGTCTCGGCCTCGACCTGCCCGAGACCGCGGCCGAGACCGAGGCGAGCACCCCCGCCGCCGCCAACCGGCTGCTGCACGCCCGTACCGTCATCGGGCAGCGCGTGCCCGAACTCGCCGACCCGGACGCCCTGCACGAGCGGCTGGGCATCCTGGCCACCGAGGCGCCGACGACGACGACGCTCGCCGAGGCCGAGTCCGTACGGTCGGGCAGCGAACGCCGCTCCCGGCTGTGGACACGGGCGGTGGTCGGCGCGACGGCGGCGCTCATCGGCGTGACGGCCTTCACCGCCGCGACCGCGCCGACGCAGTACCTGCCGGTGAACCACCCGGGCGAGACCGTCAACGGCGTCCCGGTCCGCGGCGGCTCGCAGAAGCTCACCTCGGAGGACAAGCAGTTGCGCGACAAGCTGCGCTCACAGCCGCACCACGGTCCGGAGCGACTGATCCCCAAGCCCGAGTAGCAGC
>NZ_JBHWBS010000176.1:0-6362 GCF_042735655.1 Streptomyces sp. NPDC059567
GGCGGGAGCGGTCGCGCCGCTCCCGCCCGACGCCCTGTAGGCCTATTGGCGCCGGTGGGTGACCCGGGTCAGCCGACAGGCGCCGTCAGCCGGTCGCCGCCCTCGGCCGGGTGGATGGTCTCGGCGGGCGGGTTGGCAGTGCGCCGCGCCCACAGCCCGTACAGGAGCGCGGTGACCAACAGCCCGACGATCCACGAGATGTCGGCGCCGTCGAGCTTCTTGGTGATCGCGCCGGTGTACAACTTGGTGGCCAGGAACGGGATCTGCACGGCGACGCCGACGACGTAGCAGGTCAGCGCGGTGACGTTCCAGCGCCCGTAGCGACCCTCCGGGTCGTACAGGGCGGGGATGTCGACGCGTTCGCGGGAGACCAGGTAGTAGTCGACCAGGTTGATCGCGCTCCAGGGGGTGAACACCATCAGGAGCAGAAGCACGAAGTTCTTGAAGTTGGTGAGGAAGTCGTCGCTTGCGGCGAGCGCGATGACCATCGACACCGCGATGAAGCCGACGATGTAGGCGGCGCGTGCGGCGGCGGAGACGCGCGAGCGGCCGTCGAACGAGGTGACGGTGGTCAGGATCGACATGAAGCCGCCGTACGCGTTGAGGCAGTTGACGGTCAGTTTGCCGACCACGATCACCACGTAGATGAGGAACCCGAGGTACGCCGGGCCGGCCAGGTCGCCGAGGAACCCGACCTGGTCGGGCAGGAAGGCCTTGCCGGCGACGGCTGCGGTGAGGGCGCCGAGCGTCATAGCCCACTGAGAGCCGATGACGGAACCGGCGAACGTCGACCAGAACGTCGCTCGCGTGCTGGTGTCGCGGGGCAGGTAGCGCGAGTAGTCGGCGACGTACGGGCCGAAGGTCAGCTGCCATCCGGCGCCCAGACCCACGGCGAGCAGGAACGTCGCCGTCTCGAACTCCTTGTTGCCGACGTGCGCGCCGACGTCGTACTGCGTGAACACCCGGATCAGCAGGTAGCCGAGGCCGAGCACGCCGACGACGGTCGCGATGCGGCCGGCGATGTGGATGAGCCGGTAGCCGGTGACGGCGACCACGGCGGTCAGTGCGCCGAAGATGAGGATGCCGACGTCCGCGTTGTCGATGTGCAGCATCTCGGAGACCGCCTGCCCGGCCAGCACGCTGCCGGTCGCGGCGAAGCCCAGGTACATGAGGATCACCAGCAGCAGCGGAAGGATCGCGCCGTATACGCCGAACTGTGCGCGGCTGGAGATCATCTGCGGTACGCCGAGCCGCGGCCCCTGCGCGGAGTGCAGCGCCATCACGATCCCACCGAGCACGTTGCCGATCAGCAGAGCCGGTATCGCCCAGAGCGCGTCGGCACCGAAGACGACCGCCAGCGCGCCGTCGACGATCGCGGTGATCTGCATGTTGGCGCCGAACCACAGAGTGAACTGGCTGCGCGGCGTGCCGTGCCGCTCGGCATCCGGGATCACCTCGATGGTGCGTCGTTCCATCGCGAGTCGTTCCCCAGGGGCGTGTTGGACCGGCATGTTGGTGACCTCTCCCCGCAGCAATTCCGGCATGTCGGGTTGCCCCGCTGCCGCTGACCCAGGTTGTGCTGCGCCGAATCTGGCATAGAGGTGAACAGACATCAAGGTCTTGAATGAACAATTTCAGCTTCGATCGCAGCACCGCCGGTACCTGAAGTCGACACGCTGATGGCCCTCGACGGAGCGATGCTCGACATCCGCGCCTGTCGGGGCCGTCGGCTGCGGGGCGTGCCGGACGGCGGCATCCGCGCGGCCCTGGTCGCCGGTGACCTCAAGCGCGGGTGGGAGCTTCGGCGGGAGGCGTGGCGGTACGCGGATCTCCTGCCGCCCGGGAAGACCCGGAAGCAGCGCCGCGCTCTGGGCCAGTACAAGGTGCTGCTCTTGGCGGCACAGAAGAACAAGAGGGACAGCACCTGACCGAGGGACGCCGCAGGGCTCCGCCGTGATGGTGGGGTGCGAAGACCGAAGTCGCACGTGTGCAGGTGCTTGTTGGACCGCGTCGACCCGCGACTCGACGGCCGAGCCGAACCGAACCGGCGCAGGATCTCACCGTCGTACCGCTGCTCGAGCTACGCGCAGCAGTGGTCGATCCGGGCCTCGGCATGATGGATGGCCCATGCCGTGGAGCGGCGTTACCCATCATCTCTCCCTGATGGGGCCCAGCAAGGATCCATGTCGCGATATAGCGCTAGTCTTCTGCTCGCGCCGCTGCCTGCGTCGCGCGGAGAGACGTTCGACAGGACCAGGACGGAACCATGTCGGGAGAGATTTCGCCCACCGGGAAGCAATCCGGCCCCGGCTCGTCGCCCGAGCTGCGAGCCTCTCATGCGGACCGGGACCGGGTGGTGGATGTGCTGCGAATCGCGGCGGGGGACGGTCGGCTGACCGCGGACGAGCTGGACGAGCGCCTGGAAGCCGCCCTGTCGGCGAGGACTCTGAGCGAACTGGCCGTGCTCACCACCGACCTGCCGGCCGTGTCGACTGCCGCAGGCGGTAATGCGGCAGAGGCCAAGGACGTCGTCCGGATCGAGCAGGTGTTCAGCGGCGCGATCGAGCGGACGGGCCGCTGGGTGCTGCCACGACGGCTGGAACTCGCGGTGACCTGGTGCGACGTGACGCTCGACTTCACCGATGCCGTGATCACACAGGACACCCTGCGGATCGACGTGGCCATGGCGGGGAAGAGCCTGACGCTGATCACGAGGCCGGGCGTCGAGGTCGATGTCGACGGCCTGACCCTGGTCCACTGCAAGCTCAGGCACCGACGCGTGCAAACGCCCCTGGACACACCGACCACGCTGCGCGTGGAGCTGGTCGGCCAGAAGGCCCACGGAAAGGTGGTGGTGCGGCCCCCGCGTCGGACGTTCGGGCAGTGGCTGCTACGCAGGTCCGCGTCCCCTTCTGCAGGTACGACTCCCTCCTGGTGAACTGCCGGCGGGATCGCCGCTGAGGCGTCCTGGACTGGGCGACGCTCAGATCAGGACGGGACCTGACATAGCAACATCTCCGTCGCCGTCACGCTGGCTGGCTGAGCGGCCTGTGAAACAGCCGTGTCGAGGCGCCTTCCGCCGCTATCCTGGGTCGGCCGAACATGGGGCGGCGGGCTCAGGGACACGGGCAGCGGGGGCGCGATGTCGAACATCAGCACGGTACGTCCGGCTCCGCCGGCACCCGAGCCGACCGGACCCGGGCGACTGGCCAGGCTGCGTGTTGCCGTGGCCTCCCTCGCACCGTTCACCGCGGCTCTCGTCGCATTCACGTCCGTGCTCGACTACGTACCGGACGATTGGTTCACGGCGGCCTTCCTGCACTATCTCTTCGCCGGGCTGTGCGCCCTGTGCGTCGGCCTGTCGCTGCGGCTTCTCACCCGCTTCGGCGGCTGGTCCGCCGCTCCGCAGCGGGGGCCGGACGCGACGGACGGGGAGTTGCAGCATCCCGCCGCTGCCGTGATACTGGGCGAGTCCGTGTCCGGCGTGGTGGCCGAGCACCGCATCGTGAACCACCAGGGCACTCTGCTGCACGGCTGGTCCCAGTACCTCGACGACCCCGTGCCGCCTACCGCCGTCGGCACGGCCTACGGTCTGCGGCTCGTGACGCTGCTCGACGTCCGCGACGGCAGGATCAGCCGGCACCGGCTCGCACAGACCCTACTGGCCCTGCAGAAGCCCGGCGGCGGCTGGGCGGCCAGCACGCAACGAGAGCTCGGCAGGCCGGAGATCACCGCCTGGGTGCTGTCGGCGCTCTTCCGCGCGGGCTTGGACGACGGCCTGAAGGACGAGTTCGTCCGGGTCCTGGAGGGAATGCTCGACCCGGCGGTCGACTCCATCGGGATGAACAGCACCACCGTGGTCGCAGCCGCCGTCTCCACACTCGCGGAGGTCGCCCCTGCCTCGCCGAAGCTGCCGGAGCTCGCACGTCGGCTCGTGGACGGCGGGCGCAGTCAGGAGATTTCCGGGCAGACCCTGACACACTGGAGCGAGAGCCTGTCCGGCGGCGCGCACTCGCCCGTGCACACGGCCCGCGCCGTAACGGCCTTGCATCAGGCGGCGGCTGTGGTCCGCACCAACTCGGCATGGCTCAACGCGGCACGGGCTGGTGTGGCGTCGCTTTGCGAAACCGACATCTCTCTCCACACGACAGTCGAACAGCTGCGCCGCCCCGTCGCCGACGGCAGCGTCGACGCGCTGTTCGTGGGCCATTTCACCGCGGCATGGGTCGCCCGCGCCATCATGAGCGGGGACGTGAGCGCCGCGCACGAGGAGCGGCTTCGGGACGCGGTCGGAGACGTGCTGCAAGCCCGAAGAAACGCGCTTTGGCGCTGGCACGACGGTTCCGCGCCCATCTGGATGACGTACCAGGGCGCACGGGTACTGAAGGACTACGCGTTGGGGAACAGCACATGGCTTCGCTAGACCGGTACATCGACGCCGACCTCCGCGTGGCGACCTGGAACGTCCACGAGGCTGTTCCGGAGGGCGGGACGGACGACATCTTCCAAGGCGGCGAATCCGCGTACTACTCCCGCAGCGTCACCGACATGCTGCTGGAGGGCGCCATCGACGTCATCGGCATGCAGGAGGTCGGGTTCAGCGGCGAGGGCCGGTCCGAACTGCTCGACCTGATTCTCGAAACGACGCCCCTGCGCCATGTCGCCGCCTTCCCGCTCCACGCGTCGTCGTTCTTCCCTGGCAGACTCAGCGGAGTCGCGATCGCGAGCCGCTTCCCGCTGCGAGACGTGCACAGGCACCGTCTGCCCAACCCCGGACTCTCGACTCGATTCGGCGACGATGTCATCCACAGCCATGACAAGGGCCTCGTGTCCGCGGTCTGCGAGTCGGACGCCGGTGTCCGACTGGACATCGCGACCGTGCACTCATTCCCCTTCCATCTCTTCGGCAGGGAGGCCACCGAGACCGAGTTCACGCCCGTCTGGAAGTCGCTCGCGGCACGACTGGGAGAACTCTCCGCCCAGTCCCTGCTGGTGTGCGGGGACTTCAACGCCGAACACGCCGCCGAACTGCTGGCCGCGCGTGGACTCCCGCTTGGCAGCGCGATGACGGGAACGACGACATACCGGGGCTCCGCGGTGGACGACGTGCTGCACGGCTCCGGATTCCGGCTGGTGTCGTCGTCGACCGTGCCGAACCTCTCGGACCACTGTCTGTGCCTGGCGAAGCTGCACTGGTCGGACCCCCCGTCCGGGCCCTCCTCCGGCTGACCGCCCCGTGTCCGCCCCCTCGAATGCGTCGGAACGGCTCCCGGCGACCATTGACCGGGAACTGAATCACCTCCTCGGCCCACCGAGAAGCCCATGGCAAGCGGCCGGCTTCCCGTACGCGGACGAACTCCTCGACTGGGCCTCCCAGTGGTCCACACCCGAGCGGATACGGCAACTTGTGCACGTCGTCTGCGAGGACCCGGCTCTCCTGTCGGCCTGCGCGGCGCGTTCCTTCCACCATCCCCTGGGCTTCGACAAGTTCGTGCTGCTCGTCGCGGATCGGTACGAGGTGCGGCTGCACGTGTGGTGGCCCGGGACGCGCGCGCTGCACGAGCATGTTCACGATCACCGTTTCGCGTTCGTCTCGTGCACCCTGGCCGGCGCGGTGCAGTCCACGGTGTACGAGGAGGTGCCGCACGGGGTCCTGATGGCGCGGTACCGGGAGAGCCGGACGGAAGGGGCGCGCGACTACGTCTTCCACGCACCGGAGCTGACCCGGGTGGTGGCGCTCGCCCGGCGGCCCCATCCCGCGGGGACGGGCTACTTCCTGAGCCCGGAGGTACTGCACCGTGTCTGGCCGGTGGCGAACACAGGCACGGCGACGCTCGTGGTGAAGGTTCCGACGCCACGCACCACGACCACGGTCCTGATGGACCCGCTCAGCAAACCGCCCGCCCGGATCCGCCGCCGGTTCCTTGACACGGACACCACGCGCGCCAGGCTTCTACGTGCAGCCAAGTGGTGTGCGCGAGAGGTTTGACGAGCTCCTTTGTGGTTGGCGGTGAGTCGATCCGCCGCCTGATCCGCACGTGGTGCGGTTCGCGCGGTGGGGCCGCCGGAAGAGCGGCGGGCGGCAAGGCCCCCTTGCCACGGCAGGTGCGCCTATCCGGGTCGCTTCCGGATGTCCCCCGAGCGAGAGGCACTCGGTCGGGGTAGGTCGTTTCACGCAGGGTGCCCTTGGGATCTATGAGGAGATCGGCCATGCACGCAGTGATTCGGCGTTACGAAGGAGTGACTGACTCTGCCGAGGCAGCTCGCCTAGGAGCTGTCCGGCCGATCATGTGACTGGCTCGCTCCTGACTCGTTGGTCGGGGTATGGGGCGGGATCAGCGTGGTGACTTATCGGATGCCGA
>NZ_JBHWBS010000177.1:0-6352 GCF_042735655.1 Streptomyces sp. NPDC059567
ATGAGGTGGCGTGCGCCGTGGTGGGTGACGAGGTGGCGGGCGAGGAGGCTGCCGAGTGCGCCGGTGCCGCCGGTGATCAACACCGTCCCCTCCGGGTCCGGCGGCGCCGGCAGCGTCAGCACCGCCTTGCCCGTGTGCCGGGCCTGGCTCAGATACCGCAGCGCCTCCGGTGCGTGACTCACGTCCCACGCGGTCACCGGCAGCCGGCGCAGCGCACCCGACTCGAAGAGCCGCACCAGCTCGACCAGCATCTCCTGGACCCGCTCGGGTTCCACCCGCATCAGGTCGTACGCGGTGTACGTGACGCCCGCGTACCGCTCCTGGACCTCGGCCGCGTCCCGGATGTCGGTCTTGCCCATCTCCAGGAAGCGGCCGCCGGGCGCCAGCAGGCGCAGTGACGCGTCGACGAACTCCTGGGCCAGCGAGTTGAGGACCACGTCGAAGCCCCGGCCGCCGGTCGCCTCGCGGTACTGCTCCTCGAAGTCGAGCGTACGGGTCGAGGCGATCCGGGCCTCGTCGACGCCCAGCGACCGCAGCACGTCCCACTTCGGCCTGCTCGCGGTGCCGTAGACCTCAAGGCCCCAGTGGTGCGCCAGCTGAAGCGCGGCCATGCCCACACCGCCGGTCGCGGCATGCACGAGCAGCGACTCTCCCCGGCGCACCTTCGCGAGATCCTCCAGGCCGTAGTACGCCGTGAGGAACACGACCGGAAGGACGGCCGCGTCGGTGAACGTCCAGCCCTGCGGCATCCGGGTCACCCACCGGTGGTCCGTCACCGCGACCGGTCCGATCGCACCCAGCGGGAACAACCCCATCACCCGGTCGCCGACCGCCACCGAGGTCACCCCGGGCCCCGTCTCCAGGACGACACCGGCCGCCTCGCCGCCGATCCGCGCCTCGTCGCCCGGGTACATGCCGAGACCCACCAGGACGTCACGGAAGTTCAGCCCCGCGGCCCGTACGGAGACCCGCACCTCTCCCCGGCCCAGCGGCGCACCGGCCTCGGGCGCGGGCAGCAGCGCCAGGTTGCCCAGGGTGCCGGAGCTGTGCACGTCCAGCCGCCAGTGCGGGGTGTCCTTCGGCGGCACCAGGACCTCGGGCGCCGCGTCGGCCCGCACCAGCCGGGGCGCGTAGACCCCGCCGTCCCGGACCGCGAGCTGGTGCTCGTCCCCGGTGAGCAGCGTCGACAGGGCCGCGGTGAGCCCTTCCGCGCGCTCCTGGAAGGCACCGTCCACGTCCAACAGGGCGAACCGGTCCTGGTGTTCGGTCCGGGCGGAGCGCAGCAGGCCCCAGACGGCGGACGCGGCCAGATCCCGGATCTCGGGACCGGGCCGGGCGGCCACCGCCCCTCGGGTGACCGCGACCAGCCGGGGCTCGACCGTGGCATCGGCCGGCCACTCCAGCTCCAGCCAGCGCTGCGTCAGCGCCAGAGCCCGGGCGGTCACCGCATGCAGCCGGTCCGGCAGGTCGTCGGCCGCGGACGCGTCGTGCTCGTCCACCGCGTCGTCGACGAAGGTGGCGAGCACGAGCCCCGGAGCCTCGGCGCCCGCAGCGACGGCCGCGCGCAGAGCTGCGGGGTCGGCGTGGGTCTCCGCGCCGAGCGCGTCCGCCAGTCCCAGCGGGTCCGCTCCGAGGACCACGACACCACCCGGGACCTGTGCCGGGGCGTCGGAGGCCGGCAGCGGCTTCCAGTCGAGCAGATGGAGCGGGGTACGGCCGCCGGCGCCTTCCTCGGCGGCGGCCGTCAGGTCGGCCAGGGCGCCGGCCCGCGCGGTGAGCGCCTCCACCGTGGCGACCGGGGCGCCCGTCGGGTCGGTGATCCGCAGCCGCATGGTGTCCTCGCCCGCACGGGTCAGACCGACCCGGACCCGGGTCGCCTCCACGGCGTGCAGTGCCACCCCCTGCCAGCTGAACGGCAGCAGGACGCTCTCCGCGTCCTCGCCCATGACCTCCCGCGCCCACGGGTGGAGCGTGGCGTCGAGGAGCGCCGGGTGGAGGGTGTGTCCGGTGGTGTCGACGCCCTCGGGGAGGGCGACCTCGGCGTAGAGGTCGTCGCCGTCGCGCCAGAGGGCGGTGAGGCCCTGGAACGCGGGGCCGTAGCTGTAGCCGTGGGCGTCGAGACGCTCGTACAGACCGGTCAGGTCGATCTTCTCGCCGGGCGGAGGCCAGGGGAGCGCCTCGGGGGCCGGGTCGGCGTCCGTCAGGGTGCCGGAGGCATGCCGGGTCCAGGACTCGGACTCGTCCGTGCGTGAGTGGACGGTCAGCGGCCGGCTGCCGTCGGCGGATGCCGGACCGACCGTCACATGCAGGGTCACCGCGTCGTCGGGGCGCAGCACCAGCGGGGCTTCGAGGGTGAGTTCCTCGACGGTGGGGGTGTCGGTGTGGCTCGCGGCATGCAGGGTGAGGTCGATGAAGGCCGTGCCCGGAAGCAGGGTGGAGCCGCCCATGGTGTGGTCGGCGAGCCAGGGGTGGGTGCGCAGGGAGATCCGGCCGGTGAGGACCAGCTGGTCGGTGTCGGCGAGGGTCACCAGGGCGCCCAGGAGCGGATGCTCGGAAGAGACGAGACCCGCGGCGGCGACATCCGTCGTCGTGGCACCGGGGGAGAGCCAGAAGCGCTCCCGCTGGAAGGGGTAGGTGGGGAGCTCCTCCGGCGGAACGGGCGTATGGTCCGGGAGCCACGCGGCCGGGCTGTGGCCGCCCGTGTGCAGGCGGGCCAGCGCGGCGTTGAACGACGCCACCTCCGGGGCCTTCTTGCGCAGCGTGGGCGCCAGGGTCGCGGGCGCGGTGAGGGTGTCCTGCGCGAGCGCGGTCAGGGTGGCGTCGGGGCCGAGTTCGAGGTAGCGGGTGACGCCGTCGGCTTCGAGGTGCTGGATGCCGGGGTGGAAGCGGACGGCCCGGCGGATGTGTTCGGCCCAGTAGGCGGGGGTGGTGAGGTCGTCGCCGGTGGCGGGGAGTCCGGTGACGTTGGAGATGACCGGGATCTTCGGGGTGTGGAAGGTCAGTTCGCCGATGGCCTGGCGGAAGTCGTCGAGGACGCCGTCCATGTGGGCCGAGTGGAAGGCGTGGCTGACGGTCAGACGGGTGCTCTTGCGGCCCTGCGCGGCGAAGTGCTGCGCGACGGCCTCGGCGGCGTCCGGCGCGCCCGAGATCACCGTGGCCTCGGGCCCGTTGACGGCGGCGACGTCCAGATCGTCGCCGACGGAGCCCAGCACCGCCCGCACCTCCTCCTCCGAGGCGCGCAGCGCGATCATGGCGCCGTCGGAGCGGGCGGACTGCATGAGCCGGCCCCGGGCGGCGACGAGCGAGACCGCGTCCGGCAGCGACAGCACCCCCGCGACATGCGCGGCGGCGATCTCGCCGATCGAGTGGCCGATCAACACGTCGGGGGTGAGGCCGTCGTGCTCCAGGGTCCGGTACAGCGCGGTCTGGAGCGTGAACAGCGCCGCCTGCGCGTACTCGGTCCGGTTCAGGAGCTCCGCGTCCTGCCCCCACATCACCTCGTGCAGCGGCCGGTCGAGGATCGCGTCGAAGCGGTCGCACACCTCGCAGAACGCGGCGGCGAACACCGGGTGGGTCTCGTACAGTTCGCGGCCCATGCCGAGCCGCTGGCTGCCCTGGCCGGTGAAGAGGAAGGCCGTCTTGCCGGGGGTGACGGTGCCCATGGTCACGCCGGGGGCTTCGGCGCCTTCGGCGAGTGCGGCGAGGCCGGCGAGGAGCGTGGTGCGGTCGGCGGTGTCGACGACGGCTCGGTGGTCGAAGCGGGTACGGGCGGCCAGCGAGGCGGCCACGTCCTGGACGGGTGTCTCGGGGTGCCGGGTGGCGTAGGTGTGGAGGCGGCGTGCCTGCTCGCGCAGGGCCTCGTCGCTCCTGGCCGACAACAGCCAGGGCAGCGCCGCGAGTTCGGGGGCGTCGTCCTCGCGCGGACCGTCCGCCCGCAGCGGTCGGGCGTCCGGCTCTTCAGCGGGCTGATCGTCCGGCTGCGTGGCGGGCTGTTCCACCGCCTGCTCGACGATGACGTGCGCGTTGGTGCCGCTGATCCCGAACGACGACACGGCGGCACGCAGCGGCAGTTCGCCGGCGGCGCTCCACGGTCGCTCTTCCGTGAGCAGCCGGACCGTGCCGTCCGACCAGTCGACATGGTCCGTGGGCCGGTCGACGTGGAGCGTGCGCGGCAGCACGCCGTGCCGCATCGCCATCACCATCTTGATGACACCGCCGACGCCCGCCGCGGCCTGCGTGTGACCGATGTTGGACTTCAGCGAACCGAGCCACAGCGGACGTTCGGCGTCGTGCTCACGGCCGTAGGTGTTGATCAGGGCCTGCGCCTCGATCGGGTCGCCCAGGGTCGTGCCCGTGCCGTGCGCCTCGACCGCGTCGATCTGATCGGCCGTCAGCCGTGCGTTGGCGAGCGCCTGGCGGATCACCCGCTCCTGCGCCGGCCCGTTCGGCGCCGTCAGCCGGCCGCTGGCACCGTCCTGGTTGGTGGCCGTGCCCCGCACCACCGCGAGAACCGGGTGCCCGTTGCGTACCGCGTCCGACAGCCGCTCCACGAGCAGCAGGCCCACACCCTCGCTCCAGCCGGTGCCGTCGGCACCGGCGGCGAACGCCTTGCAGCGGCCGTCGGCCGCGAGACCGCGCTGCCGGCTGAACTCCACGAAGGTGTTGGGCGTCGACATCACCGTCGCGCCGCCGGCCAGCGCCAGCGAGCACTCGCCCTGCCGCAGGGCCTGCGCCGCCAGGTGCAGGGCGACCAGTGAGGAGGAGCAGGCGGTGTCCACGGAGACCGCGGGGCCCTCCAGGCCGTAGACGTAGGCCAGTCGGCCCGACGCCACACTGCCGAGGCTGCCGCTGGCCAGATAGCCCTCGTACTCCTCGGGCGCCGGCTGCAGCCGCGAGGCGTAGTCGTTGTACATCACCCCCGCGAACACCCCGGTGTCGCTGCCGCGCAGCGACGTCGGGTCGATGCCCGCCCGCTCGAACGCCTCCCAGGCGGTCTCGAGCAGCAGTCGCTGCTGAGGGTCGGTGGCCATGGCCTCGCGCGGGCTCAGCCCGAAGAAGGCCGCGTCGGCCTCCGCGGCGTCGTAGAGGAAGCCGCCGTGCGCGGTGGTGGACTTGCCGACGGCCTCCGGGTCGGGGTCGTACAGGTCCTCGTCCCAGCCCCGGTCCTCAGGGAACGGTCCGATCGCGTCGGTGCCTTCACTGACCAGCCGCCACAGGTCCTCGGGGGAGGCGACCCCGCCCGGGTAGCGGCAGGCCATGCCGATGATCGCGATCGGTTCGTGCTGCGCCTGCTCGATCTCCGAGATCCGGCGCCTGGCCTGCCTCAGATCGGTGGTCGCCCGCTTGAGATAGTCGCGGAGCCTGTCTTCGTTGTTCGCCACGGAGCTCAACCTTCACTGCTGGTGATGACGGATGTACGGGACCGGCGGAGGCCGCCGGGACGGGGGTCAGGACAGGCCGAGCTCCTTGTCGAGGGCGTCGAAGAGCTCGTCGTCCGTCGCGGAGTCGAGGCCGCCGTCGTCGACCTCCCCGAGGGACGCGGTGAGGCTGTGCCAGCTCTGCAGCACGTGCTGCAGCCGCTGGGTGATCTCCGCCGCCTCCGCCGCGCCTGCTGCGGCGGCGCCGGCCGAGTGCTGCCTGAGCAGCGCGTCGAGCCGTTCGATCGCCTCCAGCGGCCCCGCCGGGTCGGCGGGACCGGTCGCCGGGGCCAGCTCGGCGAGCAGGTGCCGGGCGAGAGCCGCCGGGGTCGGATGGTCGAAGACGACCGTCGTCGGCAGCCGCAGCGCGGTGACGGCGTTGAGCCGGTTGCGGAACTCGACGGCGGTCAGCGAGTCGAACCCGAGGTCCAGGAGCCCGCGTTCGGCCTCGATCCGGTCCGGCGAGCCGTGGCCGAGCACCGCCGCGACGTGCTCCCGCACCAGGCCGAGGAGAAGGCCCTCGCGGTCCTCCGCCGGGGTCGCCGCGAGCCGGTCCGCGAGCGGTACCGCCCCGGCGCCCGGCCGCGCCCCCGTGCCCGCCGCCGCGGTCCGTCGCACGGCCCCGCCGCGCACCAGTCCGAGCAGGGGCTCGGGGCCCGTCCCCGAGGCCGCGAGGGTCCGCAGGGCGGACAGGTCGAGCCGCGCCGGGTAGAGCAGCGCCTCGTCCGAGCCGAGGGCGGTGTCGAGCATCCGCAGGGCCTCGGCCGGCGGCATCGGCACGATGCCGGAGCGGCGCAGCCGCGCGAGGTCGGCCTCGGACAGCCGCTCGCCCATGCCGCCCTCGTCCCAGAGTCCCCAGGCGAGGGAGGTGGCGGGTTGGCCTTGGGTGTGGCGGTGGTGGGCGAGTGCGTCGAGGAAGGTGTTGGCGGCTGCGT